>NZ_LWGG01000753.1:0-18585 GCF_001635365.1 Oleiphilus sp. HI0128
ATGGTGACACATAGATATAGCCCAACATTGAGTCATGAATATTGCAACCTAGTGCCACTAAACCCGGCTGATTAAAGGTAATCGGCTGTTCGGGAACTCCTTGATATAATTTAATTTCAAACTTTTTGGGTTGGGAAAAGGAATAGACATGGTGACGGATATTATCACTATTGGGAAAGACAACCGCTTGCCCTTGGTCTATCGCCAATACATGAGGTACAAAGGCAATATCAAGCTGATCCATAATGGCCGGCGTTTCCTCTGCTTGCTCAATATTTCCTTCGGGTATCGCTACATAAGCGTCTTTAACCGGTTTACCGTTCTGATCAAGCACTAAAACCTCAAAAGCAGCTAAGGGTGTCGAACAGAAAACAAGTAAACTAATCATTGCAAAAACAAGTGGGTTAACACGGCTCACTAACACTCTCCAGTCGCTATAGAAGTCCTTAGACGCTGTTAATCAGTGTAGGTTCAAAAACCGGAATCAGAAAGAAGTCAGGTGACTATTTTTTGATTCCGATTAAGGGTCGTTCGATTATACTTAGCCAGAGCCGACGAATTCGAATCACACCTAAATAGCCTAGTAAATTTAAATTATAGGCTATAGATATTAGTCCTACAGCATGCTTAAATAGGCTTCTACGCAAGGGATAATGCGTTAATAACAAAAATGAAGCCGTGCACTACCTTCTACCCAACAACCATAGCAGCTGACCATGAAAGTCCGAACGCCATCATCACTCCGCCAACCGAGCTAGAATCGGATGATGCGGTTTCTGGCCTGGACATTCTTTCAAACTTTCAACGTTCAGATGTTACTAGCGAACTGAATATCTCGACTATGACTGATAATAACAAAGGACAAGCTATCCCCTTCAACATTCAATCATTTGGTTTCAGTGATGTAGGTAATAAACGAACTCAAAACCAGGATGAAATCCTGGTAAAAGATTCTGATTCATTATGGCTTGTCGCTGACGGTATGGGCGGTCATGTTGATGGCGATAAAGCTAGCCAGGAGATTGTAAGGCAACTATCTGAAAAGGAACTACCAGTAAACCTTTTCTCCAAAGTAGATGCAATTAAACAAACTATACAAAATGTAAACACCGAGATATTTAGCTATGCAAAGGATAATCAACTAACGTGTGGCAGCACGGTTGTACTTCTGGCGCTTGAGAATAACAAATCTACCTTCTTATGGGCTGGGGATAGCAGGCTTTACTTATGGAGACGCGGTGAACTAACTCAATTGTCTTCAGACCACTCAATCTATAACTTATATAAAGAATCAGGTCTACCGACAGAAAACATTCAAAACAATGCAATTACTCGAGCGGTAGGTGTTGATGAGAACATTGATCTGGATATCGGTTTTCTAGACTTGGCTGTGGGCGATAGACTAATGCTGTGCTCCGACGGTCTGCACGACCCGGCTGGAGATGAAGGCATCAAGTATGCTCTATCCCTAGATACCCCGGAAAGTGCTGCGGAGAACTTAAAAAGCACCGTACTCGCGGGTGAGGCTAAAGATAACTTATCAGGTGTTTTTACTTGGCTGTAGCATTATCGATCAAAACTAGCTTCAACTAAAGCCCACACTGACACAGATTCTTGGAAACTAACATGTCAAAGACAAGCCACCTCAAAAAGGTGACATGTTACTAATTCAACTGTTGGGAAAAGGTATCTCTACATGCCACTAAACGGTATACCCGTTAATTCGGCAATCTCCTTTTTCCAAGTCGCAATATCTTGCAGAGTAAACTTACTCAAATGGTCATGGCCACACGCTCTCGCCATCACTTGCATCAAGTGTGTCGAGGATTTAAAGAAGCGTTCAAGCTGCTGTGCAGAGGTGTCAATATCCAGCTTAGCTCTGAGTTCAGGTTTTTGTGTCGCAATGCCTGCCGGACAAAGGTTGGTATTGCACATCCTGGCAGCAACGCAGCCAATAGATTGCAAAGCAGAGTTTGAGATCGCAATGCCATCGGCCCCTAGGCACATTGCTTTGATAAAGTCTGAGGGCACTCGCAAACCACCAGTAATTATTAGCGTGACATCATGACGTTTACGGTCATCCAGGTAGCGCCTAGCGCGTGCCAAGGCTGGCAAAGTAGGCACAGAAATATGATCTCTAAACAAACTCGGTGCTGCACCAGTACCACCACCACGGCCATCGAGAATCAGATAGTCTGCACTGGCTTGCAAGGCAAACTCAATGTCTCTCTCGATATGATTAGCAGATAACTTCATGCCAATGGGGATACCACCCGACACCTCACGAATGCGATCAGCGAAGTGTTTAAAATCTTTAGGGCCATTCATCTCAGGAAAACAAGAAGGCGATATAGCATCCACACCTTCAGCCAAACCTCTTACCTCAGCAACCTTTCCACGCACTTTGGCTCCTGGAAGATGACCTCCGGTACCCGTTTTCGCGCCTTGCCCACACTTAAAGTGGAAGGCCTGAACTTGTTGTAGAACATCTTCAGAGAAGCCGAATTGCGCTGACGCTAATTCATAGAAATAGCGGCTATTCTCGGCCTGTTCCTCAGGCAGCATACCGCCCTCCCCGGAACAAATACCCGTCCCTGCTAATTCCGCCCCTCTTGCTAGTGCGATCTTTGCTTCTTCTGAAAGTGCACCGAAGCTCATATCTGAAACAAATAGTGGGATATCTAATACCAAAGGCTTTTTGGCTTTCGGTCCGATGATCAACTCCGTCCCTACTTTTTCATCTTCCAACAAAGGCTTCGTTGCCATCTGGGCGGTCATGATTTGAATATCATCCCATTCTGGAAGTTGCGTACGGGGTACTCCCATCGCTACCATTTCACCATGGCCACCGGTTTTCTCTAAACCGTCTTGTGCCAAAGCTTTAACCTCTGCCAAGCTTGGCTCTTCGGCGACTTCTTCAGTACCCGTTGGTATAGAGGAGGCTTCCGCAGCAATTGCCCCAGGTTTCGGTAAGTTCTTATGGCTACCATCACAATAAGGCGGGTTCTTGCTATGTTTACACATACACAACCAGGCATCCTGATCTTCATCGACCTTAAATACCTTGGGTTTAAATGAGGTGGAGCGGTGACTACCATCACAGAATGGCTGATTCTTACTCAAGCCACAAGAGCACCAAGCATAGCTTTCACCCGACTTTAATTCGGCTTTGATTGGCTTTCGACCCGCTATATTCGGACTGTTATCTGAGGTTTGAGAGCCGCTAGGAGCAAGCTCAACAACCTGGGCTACAGTGTTATCCTGCTTTATCTCGGCACCTGTCTTTCTTGTCAAAACATTTGCATCAGTGTGATCAAAGGTCTTGCCGTAGATATCCAGCACTGTGGTTTCGGAGTAGCTTAAGGTATCACCTTCAATGGTGACTTCATGACGAAAGGCGATCGTGCGAGCGTTTTTTTGCATAAACGGTGACTGAACAATTCCCCAGTCAGCATCGCCATCTTTGGCTTGTACGAATAGCTTAATTTTTCCCGGTGTACCTGCATTCGAGTCATAGGATCCGCCAGCAAGAAGGCCAACCGCTCTAGGGATTTGTAGCGAGTGCATAACAATTTTCTGTTCAGCGTCCCACATCCAATAGCCAAGCTCATCATGGAAGATCTCGCCATTGCTTTGACGCCGTACAACCTGATGGTAGCGAACAATCGCCAGCGTCTGCTGCTTGGCATTTTCAACATCCCCTACTCGTTCGACAACAATACGTTCAAAGTAAGGGCTATCTTCTTTTTGAGTTCCTGGCAAAGGCGCGACATCCAAACCTTTATCACCTTCCCAGGTACCAATCATCGCTTCCAACGGACCAAAATCGACGCTTTCCTCGCTCATATCATCCTCTCATTTTTGATATTTTTATAAACAGATAAGCCTTCTAAATGTAGTCAACAAAGCTCAAAAAACAACCATCAAGAATGAATCATAAGGTACAATTGGCTAAGCCCGACTAAACAACTGGATTCTCAGCAATGAATACCTATATCCCTATTATTCTTATCATCGTAATCGCCGTATTAATTTTTAAAAGCATGAGCAAACCCGACCCGGCTGCAGAGCAGTGTGCAAAGGATATTATTCAGCTATTAAAGAAAAACCAGGGAGCCAGTGCCGAGGAGATTGCAAAAGTGCTTAAAGCACATAACCGAACTGTGGAAGATGCAGAGAAGGTAACGGTCATCGTCAAAACCAGGCTAGTGCAAGCTCATATCAGGAAAGAGGATCATAATGATGTCATGTTGAGAGTGCGCCAAGCGAAGCAATTACTAGCGACACCCTAAGCCTGCAGTTTAAAATTTCTCACACCAAGCGACGAGATCCCTATGTTTTTTAAGCCCGAAAAAGCCAAAATGATCAAACCCGAAAACGCCTTACCAGGGCGCGATCAGGCAATTAGCATTAGCGCCACCCATACCGTCACTGGCAATTCAATGCTGCCCCCCTTTCCTTCTGGAATTAAACAAGCAATGTTTGGCATGGGCTGTTTTTGGGGCGCCGAACGAAAGTTTTGGTCACTGGCAGGAGTTTATTCTACGGCGGTAGGCTATAGCGCGGGCTTTACGCCCAACCCAAGCTACCAAGAAGTTTGCTCAGGATCGACAGGCCATAATGAAGTGGTATTAGTCGCTTATGATCCGTCCCAAGTATCATACTTAGACTTACTAAAAACATTTTGGGAGGCGCATAACCCAACACAAGGCATGCGCCAAGGTAACGACCAGGGAACACAATACCGTTCAGGCATTTACACCTTCAATGACGAACAAAGCAAACTTGCTAATGAAAGCCTACAACAATACCAAGTAGCGCTAACAGCGCGGGGGTTTAGCGAAATCACTACCGAGATTAAACAAGCCTCTGAGTTTTACTATGCTGAAGAATATCACCAGCAATACCTTGATAAGAATCCCGACGGCTACTGTGGCTTAGGTGGCTGTGGGGTCGAGCTGTTCTAGTAATGCGGTAAAGCCCCTGGAAAAAACACTGTCCGCACCTAAGGAGATCTATTACTATAAGCGAAACTAAATAGAGGCTTGATCAATGAACTATTCAAAACTTGGTAGCAGCGGCATTAATGTTTCACGAGTATGCCTGGGCTCGATGACCTGGGGCACACAAAATACTCAGCGCGATGCCAGTGAGCAAATCGACTTCGCCTTGGCGCAAGGCGTGAACTTCATTGATACAGCAGAGATGTATGCAGTGCCACCTGCAGCCGATACCTATGGCAAAACAGAAAAGATGATAGGTAACTGGCTGGCAGCTAATTCGAGTAAACGAGGTGACATTATTCTGGCCTCAAAGATTGCAGGAAATGGCCTACCTTGGATACGCGGGGGTGGTGACATCACGGGTGAGTCGATTATCACCTCAGTAGACGCATCCTTAAAGCGCCTTAAGACCGACTACATCGACCTCTACCAACTCCATTGGCCCAATCGTACCTCGCCTCACTTCGCCAAACATTTCCCTGGTCGAATTTCTTTTACCGATGTAGACCGTCAGGCACACTCCGATCAAATGCTAGAAATTCTTCAGGCTTTAAATGACTGCATCAAAGCCGGGAAAATTAGACATTGCGGTTTATCAGACGACACACCTTGGGGGATCAATGAGTACTTACGTTTAGCTGAAAAGCACTCGCTTCCCAAGATGGTATCAATACAAAATGAGTTTAATCTACTACATACCAAAGACTGGCCTTACCTGATTGAAAACTGTGTTCACCAGGATGTCGCTTACCTTCCCTGGTCTCCGCTTGGTGGCGGCGTATTAAGCGGTAAATATCTAAATGGAGAAAGGCCTGATGGTAGTCGCTGGAGCATTCCACAACGCAATGGTATTTTACGGGACAAGCCAAATGTCGAGACGGCTGTCAGTGCCTATGCCTCGATTGCTAAGCAACTCGATATCACGCCGGCACAATTGGCATTAGCCTGGTGTAATCAGGTCGATGGTGTCACATCAACAATTATTGGCGCCACCAGTTTGCAGCAGCTGGAAGAAGATATCGAAGCCTTTAAAGTTGAGTTATCCAAAGATGACCTGAAGGCTATTTTCAAAGTACTTAGGGAATACCCTTTGCCTTTCTAGCACAAAAAAGCTCTATAAACCCTGAGAAAAGGCGAGCTCTACACTTAGCCCGCCTAATTCAGAATCAGATAATCTTAGCGTCCCGCCGTAGCTCTCGACAATATCATTTACTACAGCTAAACCTATTCCTTGGCCGGGAATCGTAGTGTCCGCGCGCTGGCCTCGTCTGACGAGCTTTGCCTGCTCAGCTTCACTTATCCCCGGGCCATCATCTTCAATGGTGATCCGTAAGGTATTGTCATGGGCCCTTGCATGAACATTAACCTGCGCCTTTCCGTATTTAAAAGCATTATCGATCAAGTTGCCTAAGAGCTCTATCAGGTCACCTTCATCTCCCCTAAAGACTGCGTCGCCGGAGATATCACAAGCCAAAGTCATCGACTTATCATGATAGACCTTGCCCATGGCTGCACAGATTTTATCGCACAAGGGTTTGACTACTACGGCCTTATTAAACGGGGCTGCCACACCCCCAACGGCGCGTGTTAGCTGGTAGGAAAGTATTTTATCGATGCGCTCATTCTGCTCCTCAATATCCTGGAGCCATGAGGTATTGCGCATATCATCAGGTAGGGAGTTTCCCGCCTGATTCAAGGCGCTGCTAATAATGGCAGAAGGGTTTTTAATGCTATGTGCCAGGTCCGCTAAGGTATTCCGATAGCGTTCTCGCTGATGAGCTTCGTGGGAAATAAGACGATTAATACTATCCGTCATCTCCTGAAGCTCTAAGGGATAATTGCCTTTCAGCGAATCCGACTCACCTTTCTGAATCACACTCAAGTCATGACTTAAAGCAGCAATAGGGCGAAGCCCCCACTTCAGTATCATGAACTGAAGTGCAATGAGTGCCAGCGCTACCGCACTCAACCAAAACCAAAGCGAGGCTCTGTACTCCTCCATTGCTTGGCGATAAGCATCTTGCGTTTCCAAGACAACAAAACGGAAAGGTAAAACACGCTCACCATCTTCCCACTCAACTAAATAATGTAGGTGGAAAAAAGGCACGTCACTAATAGGTAAACGAAGGAATTTTGGGTCTCCCAGGCTTAGCTCACTTACATCATACTCAACCGTGTCCAAGCGTCCTTGAGCGGAGAGAGACTTCCACAAGAGAGCGTTATCTTGATGATTAAAAGCAAAAGCATAGTGATTAGAAAAAGCTTGGTTCAAACGATCATCAGTCACCAGTTCAGGCAACCAAAGCGATTGGGATTCCAGTTCGGCCGATGCAATCAAAGCATAAGCCTGTGTCGTCATTTTTTGATGCTGGGCTTCCAGCAAGCTAGCAGAATAAGCGCGCTCAAGCACCCAAGCCAAGGCACCACAAATAAGGGGTAGCAATAAGACTGAAGCCAACGCCAAGCGCCCTTGTATACTTGTCAGCAGCCAGTTTTTCATCAAGCAAGTCTTCATCAACACTTACTCTGAAGGGTGAAGGAAGCGATAACCCTGCCCTCGCACAGTTTTGATTAAGGAAAGCTTACAAGCCGTTTCAAGTTTCTTTCGAAGACGGCCAACCAAGACCTCTATCACGTTGCTATCCCGGTCGTAGTCTTGCTCATAAAGGTGCTCGGTCAACTCAGCCTTCGAGACTGGTCGCTCAGAATTTAGCAAAAGGTACTCTAGAATATTGAACTCAAAAGCAGTTAAGTCAATCGCGCTATCATTTACTGTGGCTTGCTTGGCCGATAGGTCTATTGTCAGAGTCTCAAACTTTAGCACTGAAGAGGCTTGGCCGCCAAAACGTCTGAGCAAGGCTTTAATACGTGCAAATAACTCTTCGACATGAAAAGGCTTCACCAGGTAGTCATCTGCACCAGCATCCAGGCCTTCAACTTTATCTTGCCAATTTCCGCGAGCAGTCAGTATCAATATAGGGAAGTCCCTCCCCGCTTTTCGCCAACGACGAATCACTTCAACGCCTTCAATTTTTGGCAAACCTAAGTCCACAACCGCCAGGTCGATCGGGAACTCCATTCCCTTATATAAACCTTCTTCACCATCAGCCGCGAGTTCAAGACAATAAGATTGTTGCTTTAAAGCATCTGCCAACTGTTCTCGCAGTTTGTTTTCATCTTCAATCACTAGAAGCTTCATCGTCTAGCTCTCTTTACTTGGCGCCACTGAGCAGCTCACCACTCAGGCTATCGACATGCAACACCCTAACTCGACCCGCTTTAGTTAAAAACTTAACCCGATAGACGCTACCACGGGGCGTTTCTTTGAGCTGAACTTTCAGGACCTTTCCTTCGAACCTTTCCTGAACAAGGGCAATTGCTTGATCTCGACCAATTCTCTCATTCTTTGTCTCTGCGACCAGGTTTGCGGATAAGCACACCAGCAACACGGCGGACAAAAAAAGTTTTACGAGTTTCATAGCAATCACCTTTGCGAACGTTGCCAACTAACGAGGCTTCTTTCGGTGTCACAGCTCCCTTCTAAAAAGGTTCCACCCTGACACGCACTTTTATTTTCTTACCCGGCTTCTGATCCATTCGGGTCTTATATCTTTCACCCTTGTAACGATACCATACATGGTAGCCGAGCACCTTCTCTTCATAGCTTATACGATGCCGGGTTTCGCAGCGCTGTTCATCACGGTAGTGTGACCTTGTTTTATACCGACGACGCTCATTCGAGGCGATATCGCTCCCCACTGAGGCCCCTAATATTGCACCCACAGCCGTACCAATCTTCTTGTTTTTGCTTCGGTGCCCTACAGCATTACCAATTGCGCCACCAATAATACCGCCAAGAATAGTACTAGTATGTGAATGCTCACTTCTAGGATAATCATCATATCGAACCTGTTCAGTCCAACATTCCTCTTCGGGAATTCTTTTTTCAATGGTTTTAATAATCGGCTCCACCTTCACTACGCGAGCAAAGTCGATTGAACGGTGACTCCTTCCACCCGCATAGCTAAGCGAGCTGAATAGCATCGCCACAATAATAAACGCCACCAATACCGTAGGCTGAGGTAGGTAGTTTCTTGAGTAGGTTAATTGTTTCATGTTCATATTCCTCTTTCTTTTTAGAAGGTGGAATAATCTTAAAACACTAAAGCTGAATGAAAGCTGAACAAAGAATATGAATACAAAAATGAAATTTCAGCGTACAAAACACCGAAATATAAAAAATACAATCAATAAAAAATCAATCACTTAAAAAAACAAATAGACACAGATCAAACAAAATCAACATTTGAGTTTACAGTTGTGCGCACAAATGAAAGAATTAGCTAACTCATCCAGCAACGTGTAGCCACCCCGGAGGCACCATGCACAGACTATCCAATCTCGATGCTTCATTTTTACACCTCGAATCTGCCAGATCACCCATGCACATCGGCTGCACGCTGACCTTTTCTCAGCCTAAGAACAAGACAATGACCTTCGAGCAGTTCAAGAGTCATATTCAATCGCATCTGTCGATATCGCCTGTTTTTAGAAAGAAGCTGGCGACACAAATCCTAGACCTTGATCGACCAGCCTGGTTAGACGATGAGAGCTTTGATATTGATCAACACTTGTTCCACACAAGTTTGAAAGGTGAGCTGCACGAACATGACAAAAAGCAGGTTATCAACCAGTTCTTTAGTCGCGCACTAAATCATCACAGGCCTTTGTGGGAAATAATGTATATGGAAAGTGAAAACAAGCCGGATGAGTTTTTTGTCCTGCTGAAGTTTCACCATGCCGCAGTCGATGGTATGTCTGCCGAGCATATTCTCGCTGGCTTACTAAGCCCTAAAAGCGCCCCGCAAGCCGAGCTTACCGATGATTGGAAACCCGAACACCAAGACTTGCCGAGCACCGTTTATGAAATTGGTAGCAAGCACATTCAAAACGCCTATCGCAGCCCACTTAAGGTTTACGGCCTAGCTAAACGTCTGAGTCACTCTATCTTCAGCTCCCAAGCACTTAGAATGCTCGATAAGGAACAGCGTCCTCCGCACTTTTTCACCGCACCTGAAACGCCGTTCAATCAAGCAATCAGTAAAAAGCATTTCTTTGCAAGCGCCCATCTACCGCTCTACAAAGTAAAGGAAATTAGAAAGGCCTACACGGGCAGCACAATCAATGATGTTGTATTAGCAATCTGCTCAGGTGCTCTGCGAAAGAACCTGGAAACAAGCAATGAGCTTCCTGAAGAATCTTTAGTCGCTATGATTCCCGTATCAAAACGAGAAAAGGACGAACAAGGAAGCCCAAAAAGTTCAGGAGGGAACCTAATCTCTCCAATGCTCATATCGCTCGCGACAGACCTCGACAGCCCGAGCTCCCGACTTGGCATGATTCATCAAAATGCCCTTAGAGCCAAAGAGTTTAACTATAAAGTCGCGGTTGAACGAATCATGAAGCATCTTCCCTCGTGGTCTTCTTCCTTAACCATGAAAGCTTATACACGCCTTCGTCTAGCCAATATTCTAAAGCCCGTTTTCAACCTGATTATCACCAATGTACCGGGCCCCAAGGTTCCCTTGTTTCTGAATGGCGCCGAGCTAAAATCTCTTGAAGGCGTTGCACCGATCGTTGATAACATGGCGCTAACTGCTGTGGTCACCAGCTATGTCGATACACTAACAATCAGCCTGACTAGCTGTGAATCGATTGCTGATAAGGTCAGCTTTTTGGCAAGTAATTTCAACGAGGCACTGGACGAGCTATACCAAGAACTGGTACCTGAG
Organism: Oleiphilus sp. HI0128; assembly: GCF_001635365.1. Classification (NCBI taxonomy): domain Bacteria; kingdom Pseudomonadati; phylum Pseudomonadota; class Gammaproteobacteria; order Oceanospirillales; family Oleiphilaceae; genus Oleiphilus; species Oleiphilus sp. HI0128. Next base: position 10,796 of record NZ_LWGG01000753.1, read on the forward strand.
AGACCAGAAGCGCCTTCTCCACAACAAGCCGCATAATTACTATCTTGCGAACAGTTATTCCACTCTGGGTTTAGAGCCTAAGGCTGTAAACCCTCTTCTAGTTAAAGAACCTCCCCCTTACTAGCAAGGCTCACAAGTGAGATTTCCCTTTTCAAGCCCCTTCCTATCGTTCAAACTATCTTCAACAAATACACGACCACATTGATAAGCTTGTTCTCAAAACGATGAGCTTATTTGATAATAATAAGAGGCGCACACCACATGGACTCACTGACTTTCGATTACGTCATCATTGGCGCTGGTTCTGCGGGCAGCGTATTAGCTCAGCGTTTATCCCAAGAAGGTGATAAAACCGTGCTTGTGCTGGAAGCCGGGCCGCGAGATAAAAGCCCGATGATCAAGGTTCCCGGGGCTTTTGCTTACTTCATGTATAGTAAGAAATATAACTGGCGCTACGAGTCTGAGCCGGTTGCCGATATACGTAACGGGCAGCCTCTATTTTGTCCTCGCGGAAAAACTCTCGGCGGCAGCAGTGCTGTCAATGCCATGGTTTATATTCGCGGTCACAAATCAGACTACGATACCTGGGAAGCACAAGGAAACCCTGGCTGGAGCTTTGATGACATGCTGCCCTACTTCAAAAAATCAGAAACCAACGAGCGCGGTGCCAGTGACTATCATGGTGGAGAAGGCCCTATCTATGTCTCTGACACGCAAAACACTTACCCGCTTAACGAGTGTTTTTTGGCTGCAAGTGAGCAAGCAGGATACCCTCTAACAGAAGATTTCAACGGACCACAATTTGAAGGCGCGGGCTATTATCAATTTACCATCAAAGATGGCGAGCGCTGCGGCGTTTCACGCGCCTATTTAAAGCCGGCCATGACAAGGCAAAACCTCTTTGTTGAATGCGAGGCCTTTGTCGATAAAATTCTCATCGAGAACAAAGTCGCAACAGGGGTCGAGTTTACTCAACAAGGTGAAAAGCATACCGTCCATGCACGTAAAGAAGTGCTGTTGTGCGGCGGCGCCTTCAACTCTCCTCAAACGCTTATGCTTTCAGGTATCGGCGATAAAGAGGAGCTTCAACAACATGGTATCGAAGTGATACAGGATTTGCCCGGCGTCGGAAAGAACCTGCAGGAACATGTTGATGCCTGTGTTTTGGTGAAAAGCAAAAAGAAGGATGGTTTCTCGACAAGCCCCGGCGGACTGCTAAAAATGCTACCCGACACTCTTAAATATCTGCGCGACAAGCAAGGCAATCTGGCGAACTCAATTACCCAGGCGGGCGCCTTTTTGAAGTCTAGCCCCGAGGTAAAGGTACCAGACATTCAGATGCACTTTGTTCCCTTACTCTTTGACGACTGCGGGCGCGATTTAAAACTCCTGTCTAGCCATGGCTACTCTCTTCACGTTTGCGTCCTTCGCCCTAAAAGCCGAGGCAAACTCAGCTTAAAATCAGCAGACCCAAGAGAGCCAATCAAAATCGACTTCAACTTTTTCTCCGACCCTGAGGATGCAAAAGTATTAGTCAACGGCATTCGGGTTGCTCGGAAAATATTAGCAAGCCCAGCCTTTGATGGGCATCGTGGCGAAGAGTTGCACCCAGGTAATAACATCCAATCAGATGAGGCACTTTTGAAGAAGTGTAAAGAACGGCTAGGCTTGGTATATCACCCTAGCGGCACCTGCAAAATGGGCAATGACCCTATGGCTGTCGTAGACAGTGAGCTGAAAGTTCATGGTATTAAAAAGTTGCGAGTAATCGACGGCTCAGCAATGCCGACTCTGGTTAGCGGTAATACGAACGCCCCCATTATCGCGATGGCAGAAAAGGCCGCCGAGATGATCTTGCAAGCTAAAACACAGTCTACTTTCCATATACAAGAGAAGGAACTTGAGACAACTAAATAAGTCTTTCTCAGTATTTTGAAATGTTCAGCTCACTGATAAGATATCCGCTTTACTGGCACACCGACTATATAAAGGATTTAACACAATCATGACCTGGACACCCCATGCAACCGTCGCCACGCTTGTCGAGCGAGATGGCAAGCTGTTACTCGTTGAAGAACGCTCTCATGGGAAAACCGTATTCAACCAACCTGCCGGTCATATAGAGCAAGGTGAAAGCATACAAGAAGCCGCTATTCGAGAAACGTTGGAAGAGACCGGCTGGCGCGTCAAGCTCACGGGATTTATTGGCTTATATACCTATACCGCCCCACAAAATGGCGTATGTTATTACCGCTTTTGCTTTGCCGCCGAAGCACTTGAAAAAGAGAGCGATAAGCTCGATAAAGATATTATTGCTGCTCATTGGTTGAGCATGGATGAGATACGAGCACTAGAAGATAAACTCCGCAGCCCGCTCGTACTAAAGTGTTTTGATGACTACTTCCAAAAAGACCACCTAGCACTCGATACCATATATGAGTACACGACCTAAGCAGTCGTCAAAACAAGAATTATATAAAAAACAGCGTTTTTCTCTTAAGCTTATCTCAAGATAGTTTTTTTGATCGGAATAGAAACAATGGGGCCGCGTCCTTGCGAAAACTGAATCTAGCGCTTGAAAAAACACTAAATAATAATGAGAAAACTTTTGCACAAGGCCAGCTTAACATTCAGGCCAAACAAGAGCTGTAAATGCGATGCGCAAAAGTAAAAGGCTTGCCTAACTAGTGACTGGCCCAGAACACCGTTGCTAATCCGTGCAAACAGTGCTCAGGCAAGCCAAGTACTACTATACGTAGAATATATTCTTAATCGAACCCGTCTGGGTCTTGACAATTCTCCGCCCAAATGGCGACCCAGGAATTTTTTTCTAATTCAATGCCAATTCTGTGAACTAGCGCTTATTAAACTGGAAATCTACTCAGGAATTCCGTTACTATCTTTACAACTTAAAGATCTCTCAAGCGCTTAAATCTAGATCGCTCAGCAGTTATAGGTCTCGTGGCATAGCAATGAACTACAACAATAAAATTGTCGACCTTGTCGCTCATATATATGAATCGGTCGCTTACGACGATGTATGGGAAGAGGTTATCAGCGATATCTGCGATGCAATTGAAGCGCTGGGCGGCTATCTAACGATTACTGATAGGAAGTCCCAGCAACTTAGTATCGTTGCTAATCGATTTAACGACAAAACTATCGAGTCATATAGCGAAGAATACGCCCCCCTTGATGAACGCAGACTAAGCGTCGAAGACATGTCTACCAGTTCAATCAAAAAAGGCTCAGAGCTATTAGATAGCCAAAGCTAACGCTCTTCTAAAGTCTATCAGGAGCTATTCCGTGAAAATGATTGCTTCCATAGTATCAGCACCTGCTTTTATCGAGATACCCAGTTCATTGCCAGCATCACCTTTTACCGCCCAGATACTCAGCAGGATTTTGATAACCAAACAAAGAAAATTCTCGGCATCTTTGTACCACACCTAACGCGCGCTTTTACCATATCCACCCAAACCAAACTTGCCCAGCTACAAAGCCAGGTGCAAGAGCAGCTAAAAAGTAGTACTGAAGCTGCTATTTTTTTGGTGATGGAGAATTATGTCTCCAAACCTATGAACGCCCGGGCAGAAGAGTTTGCAAAATCGAGTGAGGTGCTCACCTTAAAACATGACCGCCTCGCACTGAAGAACCCTGCCGCCAACAAGCGGCTACAGCACCTTGTCATGCAATGCATTCTTGCTTCGCAGGGAATAGATTTGTTTCCAGGAGGCTTCATTCGTTTAGATGCATACGTTGGTGGAGGCAATGAATGGCATATTGGTGTTACGCCCTACCGAAAGTCTGCGCATGAAAATAAGATATGGAAAGCGAAAGGTTCACTCGTGGTGATGCGTCCTGTCGAGAAAGACAGCTTTGAGAAGCTCAATCTAGTCCTGGCTGACTTTTATGGCCTGACCGCCTCCGAGACACAAGTTCTCAGCAAGGTGATATCTGGGCTATCAGGCTCAGAAATCGCCGAAGAGCTCAAGCTCACTAAAGAGTGCGTTCGCTCTCGCTTGAAAAAGATATACCAAAAAACAGGTGTATCGAATCAAGTTCAGTTAACACACAATATACTGGAAGGCCCCTACAAACTGGCCAACATGTTAGGATAAACAAACAGGCATGAAGCAAAATAAGGCATCTACACAGCAATCAGAAGTTCTTAGTACCAAGCTAGGCACACAATATCGTAAGCGAATCGTTATTAGCGTGTCACTGGTCGGCGTGATTGTATCCTTATGCTATTCAGCTATTTTATGGACTCAATACCAACAAGCGCTGAGCAGCTTTACAGATTTCCTATATGCGCTCTGCTATGCCGGAACATTCTACTGGGTCAGGCAGGAGAAGTTTGTCCTTTCCGCCTATTGGTTGATACTCATTGCCAGCCTGCAAGTTACCTTGGGGAGTATATTCTTTGTCGGCGCTGAAACGGGCTTCCAACTCTATTTCCTAAGCCTCCCGGTCGTGGTCTACTTTCTGCTCAATGACCAGGAAAAATGGAAAAAGCTTGCTGTCATGCTTTATGGTTGCTTGTGCTTTTGCGCGGCCCATACACTACGAGTCGAAACTTACATGGCCCCCATTCCGCCCTCCATCGCACAAGGAGTTTTTATCGGAAACGCGCTAATTGTTTTTCTTATTGTTGTTAGCGCCGTAAAGTTCTTTTCTGATGAGATGCTAAATGCCTATAACGAGCAGCAAAAGTTCGTGCTCACTGACAATTTAACCGGTATTGCAAATCTTCGCTTCGTTCAACAATACGCATCGCAACTACTCTCGCAAGCCGACCGCTATGGCCACCCTATTAGCTTGATCCATTTTGATATCAACCACTTTAGCCAGATTAATACCGAACAGGGACTAGATGCAGGCAACCGCAGCCTGGAGTTTATCGCCCAGCTAGTAAAAAATGATATTAGAGATGCTGACATCATTGCCCGTATAGGTGGCGATGAATTTGTCATCATCTTGCCAGAGAGCAACGCACAAGATGCCAAGCAAGTCGCTGAGCGACTGAGTCAACTCATTAAAAGCCGTAGCTATGAACTTAAGGAAAGCAATGTAAGCTTTTCTGCTAATTTTGGTATCAGCTATTGCGATAGTAGTAATATGAAAAGCATCGACGACTTGATTAGAGAAGCAAGCAGTTAGCACCGTTTTACAAGAGAGTACTGCGGAATAAATCGCTCTGCGATGTCAGGTGTTTTTGATTGAGCTTAAATTTCAGACAAAAAAAAGCGGCGAAAGGTGCCGAACTACCTAATCGCCGCGTTCACTAATAGGGCTTGTAGGGAGGCCCTAATCGGAAAAAGTTATCACAACACAAGTTTAGAAAGGAGCTAAGCAAAAAGGCCTGAAGTTTTTTGCTTAACGCCGTTCGTCTTGATGATTCAAATAATAGGGCTTAGCCGGGCTTAGTTTGATCACCCGAAGGGCTTAGCCCCCGGCGTACCGACCTCAAAACATGACACGCATCACAGTTTTTTCGTCTTTTTAATACTTTTAGGCTAAGTTTTTCTCTTGGAACAAGGTTTAAGCAAAGGCAACGAAGCCGGCTTAATCCCAATAACAATAGTCATCCTTGAATTTAGGCTTGATGGGTGCAATCCAAGCACCATGGTCTAAACTAATGCCTTATAGCCCCCATAAGAAGTCATGGCGCCGTTCATAAGCCACGTTATCGGAAGACTGGAAATGATAAAAATTAGCCGAAATAGACACTCAATCGCTTCGGCACTCATCGTAGTCAGTATGATGCTTGGCTTTAGCGCCTTATCTCAGGCTCATCAAGAGAAAGGCAAGCCTGTCTCATTTAATAGTTATCCTCCTGTCGCTTACATCAACGAAACCACACAAGAAATTGATGGCCCGGTGGCCGCTCTGGTTAAGGCGGTTAATAAGAAGCTAATGCGAGACACCACCTTTCAATTTAACCCCTTGCCCCGAATGTTTGTTGAACTAGAAGCGCATCGTGCGGACGCTGCATTCAATATGAGCTATAACACAGAGCGAGCCAAGAAATGGCACTACAGCTTGCCCGTTCATGTAGTGAACTATGGTCTGTTTGTTAAAAAAGATAACCCTTTAGACTACAGCTCGCGTCAGCAGTTAAGCGGTTTAACCATCGCCACCTATGGCCCGACCAACATGTCGAAAAAGGTCGAGAAATTCGCAAAGAAAATCCCTGGGGCTCGTGTTGTCATAGAGAACGACTTTGAGCATGTGTTTAAAATGCTCGAAGCTGATCGCTTTGGTAAACGTGGGGTGGTCTATGTACCGGATGTCGTCGGCTTTGATACGATCAAAGAGTTCAAGCTGCAGAATGTGCGTTATGCAGGGCCAGATATTAAGAACTTATATTATGTGATTTTTGTCAAAGAAACAGTTTCTAAAGAGTATGTCGATGCCTTTAACCAGGTCTTGCTAACCTTTCACCGTGACGGCACCATGACGGATATTTACGCACGATACAATGGCTCTGTTACCGCGAACGTGCCTGCCATCGAAGATATGGTCGTTCCCGGGCACTAAACTAGCTAATACTTTCGACTAGATAGCGCTTATCACCAAGCTCTACTTCGTCCTCGAGATAGGCGCCAAACAAAGCCTTTCCCAGCGGCGCGAGCTTACTCAAAAGCAACACCTGGCGGCCATTAAAATCGACTATAAGGCCCCCTGCAACAGGCGAAAGAAACACTTCACTAGCAGCCTCGTCGCGACCAGTGCCGAGCTCTCTCAGTCCAATTAAGGTACCAAATTGAATTGCATCGTCTTCACCAAAGTTCTTTGGCTTTAAGCGTTCAAATGTTTTAAGTGCGTTTTCTGCTTCAGCCATCCGGCGAGCCTGCCCTTCGGCCAAATAAGAAGCTTCCAGCCCAAGCGTATCATATTTGTTCTCGGCAACATTCTCTTCGTGCGTTGCCGTTTCATAAGCTTGTTTAGCAGCAGAGTACGCAATATCATAACGCGATTTTAGTGCACTAATTATTTGTACATGCAGAAGCTCTTTATCCATCGCAATAACTATAATTCCGCCTGTCCACTATCGTAGATAAAATGCTGGTTACGTCCGTTTTCCTTGGCGTGGTATAGCGCTTTATCCGCTCTCGCGATTAATGCTCCAATGCCTTCATCCGCCATCATCATTTCTGCAATTCCAACCGATACAGTCACTTTAATATTATGACCTTCAAACTCAAATAATTGACCTTCAACCACATCAATTATGTTTTGCGCAACCGTCACAGCATCTTCAGAGGAGGTATTCTCTAACAAGATCGCAAACTCTTCTCCTCCAAAGCGAGCGAAGATATCGCTTTCACGCAATAACTGGCCAACAAGCAAAGTAAACTTAACCAAGACCTCGTCACCAGCCGCATGCCCGTATTCGTCATTGATATGCTTAAAGTGGTCCAAATCCAAAGCCAGAAGGGATAAGGGATGCTTATTGCGCAAGGCTAAAGCCCGATATTTTTCAGCCAGAACAAAGAACTTTCGACGATTATAGATTGAGGTAAGCGGGTCGGTACTCGCATAAAAACTTAGCTGCTGATTCGCCAACTCCAGTTCGTGAGTTCTCTCATGAACTTTCCGCTCTAACTCTCGATGGTAGCTTTGCTGCGCATCAACAAATTCCTGCTTCTGTTGCTGTAAGGTTTCGAGCATCTGGTTATAGCTATTCTCTAGAGACTGTAGCTCATCATCATGTTCCAGGCCAAGGTTAAGACGACGTTTATCAAGACTATCAAAATCCATACTATGCAATTCACCTACAAACT
>NZ_LWGG01000754.1:0-28918 GCF_001635365.1 Oleiphilus sp. HI0128
GGTTTCGGTGCGGGCGGTGCGGCAGGTGCTTATTTTAGTGGCGTAGTCGTATCTGAATATGGCTATTACTGGACCTTTATTATTAGTGGTCTTGTTGCGCTCGCCGCCGTATTTTTTGTTTACTCTCTCAGATTTAAAACTAGTCATTTTAGCTAAGTTTTAGTCAGTTATATCTCTTGTTTTTATACGCGCTGATTGTTTTGCCAATTACTTGGAATCGGTGTCGAAAAAAAAATTCCCTATAAGTTGGTGGAATGAAGAATTTGCGTCTATGCTTTGTTTTAAGTGTATTTGCAGCTCTCCGAAATTATTCAGAGCGGCGGATCTAGAAAAACAACATGGCTAACAAGGTTCTGTTGGGGCTTAGCTTGTCATGTAGTACAACATCGATTTGATCTTAGGCTTTATTGGTTTCACCAAACAAGAAAAATCACTTGAACTGAGCCTAAAGATTAATAATCTCAAAGTAACGGAGTAGCGTTCGATGACGAAAAAAACACAGCGGTTGCATAAGTTTGCAAAGCTGCCTTTAGCAGCGGCAGTCGCGGCCACATTGTCAGCACCTGCTAGCGCCTTTCAATTTTATATGGGCGATATAGAAGCAAGTTTTGATACTAATATTAGTGCTGGCTCGAGTTGGAGAGTAGAAGGTAGAGACGACCGTCTGATCGGAACAGGTAATGGCGGGTCAGGTTTCTCAATCAATACTGATGACGGTAACCTTAATTTCGATAAGGGTGATGCCTATTCGCAGATCGTCAAGGGTACCAGTGACTTTTTAGCCACTTATGAAGACTGGGGTGTATTTGCTCGTGCAAAGTATTGGTATGACTTTGAGCTAAAAGATGGTGACAGGGATACCGACGTCAATGGTTATCAGCGTCAGTTGAGTAAGAATGGTAAAGCGAACGCGTCTGGCGGAGAAATTTTAGACGCGTATATCTGGCGAGATTTCTGGTTTGGTGATACACCTCTTAACCTTCGTCTAGGTAAGCAGGTAGTCAGCTGGGGTGAGAGTACCTTTATTTTTAACGGTATTAACGTTATTAACCCAGTAGATATTGGTGCAATTCGAGCGCCTGGCGCAGAAATCAAAGAAGCTTTGATTCCTGTAAACATGCTTTATGGTTCACTTGGCTTAACGGATGATATTACGATTGAAGCGTTTATTCAGCTAGAGTATGAGCCTTCGCGAATTGATGATTGCGGAACCTACTTCTCTACAAATGATTATGTAGCCGATGGTTGCGGCCCTGTTTGGGGTGCTAACTTCATGACTGAAGAGTGGAACCAGGGTGGACAAACCGGCTTGCAGAGAATGTATGATGACAAGCCCGATGATACTGATCAGTTTGGTATTGCTTTACGCTGGTTTGCTGCAGATTTGAATGAAACAGAGTTTGGTTTCTACTTCTTGCAATACCATAGTCGCTTACCAATTGTTGGTGGTAGAGTCGGTACCGACGTTGATAGCGACGGTGCGATAGATAGTGATGAACAGTTTTCGACTGCTGAGTATCAAATTCAGTACCCTGAACAGATTCAAATGGTAGGTCTCAGCTTTAACACGACTGGGCCTGGTGGTATTTCATTAGGTGGTGAGTATAGCTTCAAGCATGATATGCCTTTGCAGTTCAACTCTCCAGACTTAGTGCTTGCAACGAGAGGTAACGTTGTATCGCCTATCGTTACTAGTAGAGCAACTGACAGTAACGGCGATGGAACGATAACTTCGGATGAATTAGCGCCTTTATATGGAAGTGTCCAAGCGGGTTATGACGCTTATGATGTATCGCAGATTCAGATGACCGCCATTAAGTTTGTTGATCAAATTTGGGGTGCGAGCCGTCTAGCCTTTGTTGGTGAGGTGGGTGCTACATATGTTCATAACTTACCTGATACTGATGAAATCCGCTATGGTCGGACTGATCAGTTAGGTTATGGTCAACTGACTGACGATCTCGTGGGTGAGCTAACTTGTCAAGGCGTTCTGGCCAGCTCAAACCCAACCTATACAGGTCCATGCGATGATGAGGGTTATGTTACTGGCTTCTCTTGGGGTTACCGTATGAGAACCTCATTACAATATAACGATGTTTTTGCCGGTGTGAATATGACGCCACAGGTCGCTTGGAGCCATGATGTGAAAGGTTATGCGCCAGGTCCTGGTGCTAACTTTATCGAGGGGCGTAAATCTCTTGGCTTGTCAGTCAGAGCAGATTATTTAAACCAGTACAGTGCAACCTTGGCGTATACCAATTACTTCGGTGGAGGGGTTCATAACACAATCTCCGACCGAGATAGTCTTGCGCTTAGTGTTTCGTACTCATTCTAATAACCCATTGGCTTGGTTTAACGAGGTAGTCTAAATGAAAATGATAAAAACTTTGTGTGCCATTGGTGTTGTTGCTGCAAGCTTTAGTGCGGCAAATGTCATGGCAAAAGTATCACCAGAAGAAACGGCGAAATTAGGGAATGAATTAACGCCAATTGGTGCAGAAAAAGCAGGGAATGCAGATGGAACAATTCCTGAGTGGACGGGTGGTGTAGAAGCACCTGCTGATTATAAGGTGGGTGAACCTTATCCGGATCCTTTTGCTTCGGATCAGGTCTTGTTCACGATTACTAAAGACAATATGGCTCAGTATGCAGATAAGTTGTCTGATGGTCAGAAGAAGACCCTGGAGCGATACTCTACTTATAAAATGAAGGTGTATCCTACTCATCGTTCAGTTGGTTATATTGATAAATTCGGTGAGTATTTCAAGCATAATGCGACTAATGCTGAAATGGTTGATGACGGGAATGGCGTGCAAGGCTATAAAGGTGCAATTCCTTTCCCAATTCCAAAGAATGCTAAAGAAGTTGTTTGGAACCATATTATGCGTTCAAGAGGGGGAAGCTTTGTTCGTGACTACGTACAGGTTACACCTACTGAATCAGGAGACTTCTCACCAATTCGTTTCGTAGAACATTATTCTGAGCGATTGGAATTGACGGATGCTGCAAAGAATGGAGATAAAAACGTCTTTTGGTATTTTAAGCAGCGCGTAGCTTCACCGGCTCGTTTGGCGGGTAACGTTCTACTTATCCACGAAACAATTGACCAAGTTAAAGAACCACGTAGAGCGTGGGTATATAACGCTGGTCAGCGACGTGTTCGTCGAGCTCCTCAGGTTGCATATGATGGACCAGGAACCGCGGCGGATGGTTTGCGTACTACCGATAACTTCGATATGTACAATGGCGCGATGGATCGATATGACTGGGCTCTAGAAGGAAAGCAGGAGCTATACGTTCCTTATAATTCCTATGCGATGGATGATAAGAGTATCAAGTATGACGATATCATCAAAGCAGGTCACCTAGATCAAGAAGTGATGCGATACGAGCTGCACCGGGTGTGGAAAGTTACCGGTACCCTTAAAGCAGGGCAGCGTCATGTATATTCAAAGCGTACTTTCTATATTGATGAGGACTCTTGGGCAATCCTAGTTGCAGATCATTATGATGGTCGTGGAGAGCTATGGCGTTTTGGTGAGGCTCATAACAAGTTCTTTTATGATGTGAAAGCTCATATTACAACAGCAGAATCGTTGCACGACTTGTTGTCTGGTCGATATATTGTAGGTGGTTTAGCTAATGAGATTCCTATTCGCTATGACTACTCAAAGAGCTTTAAGAGTAAGGACTTCACGCCTGCGGCATTGCGTCGTTCAGGTAAGCGTTAAAGTTTAGCTAATTGATTGATTCAAAACCGACTACTAAGTAGTCGGTTTTTTTTTGTCAGAATTCTGAAGCTTTTCTTTGTAAAACCTGAAAAAGCTTCCTATATTTATGAAAGAAGATTACCCATAAAACCTAAATACTTATTAAACTTAAATGAGTTGAGCTGTATCTACCTGTTTCAAGGTGCGCCGAAAGGGATTTGACGTAAGGCGTGAATTGGAGCAGTAAGTTGTATTTTTTAGGTAACTAGTGCCTCGGATATAGGAGACAACCGTGTCAAAAAAGTATGGCGTCATTGTATACAATACATCAACTATCAGTGATTCAATTCGTTCCCTTCAGTTAGACTTCAAGTTAACGCATTGCCAGACCTATGAAAGCTTATTGACACACGCTGCATATAGCGATAATCAATTGCTTTTGATAGATGATATGCCCGGCAATAACTCCCATTTAGCTTTTTTAGACAAAATTAAGAGCGAATGCCCACTAGAACTTGAGTCTATGTCGGTTATTGTGCTTAGCCGCAATATGGAGCTTGATCAGCGACTTCTAGCGTGTGAGCTAGGTGCTGATGATTGTATGTCCACAGAGCTTAGTCATGATGACATGGTGACACGTATTCAGAGCACAATTTTCAATGCGATTGCTAACAAACAGCTTAAAGACCAACTTAGAGCCGCTTCAGATGTTGCAATGGCGGCTATGGCTAGCACCGGAGATCTGGGTGCCAATATCCAGTTTTTACTGGACAGCTATCAATGTCAGAACTTTGATCAGCTAGGTCAGTTATTGTTCCAAAGCCTTAATCACTATGGGATTAGTTGTAGCCTGCAAATGCGAGGTAAATACAAGGTTAAAAACATGGAAGCAAACGGCATGGAACGAACAATGGAGTCTCGCTTGTTAAGTGAGTTGAAAGATGCCGGTCGCTTTTATGATTTTGGCAACCGTACTGTGATCAATTACAACCGTGTGTCGATTCTCATTAAAAATATGCCACTTGATGATCCCGAGAAGTATGGTCAGATTAAAGATAATATTTTTGCGCTTCTACAAGGAACCGATGCAAAAATAGAGGCTTTGGATATGCAGGCCGATATTTATCTAGAGCATCAATCTCAAGAAACGCTGATACGGCGTATGGAGAGTGGTATAGAGAACCTAGGCTCTCAATATCGTGATATGACAGTCCAGATTGCTGGTGTTGTCAATCAGCTGGCTGACTCCTTCGAGCAATCGATGCAAACCTTGTTGCTCACTGATGAACAGGAAAAGATTCTCTTGGAGCGCTTGGAAACAGGAAAAAACAATGTCTACGATATCTTCGAGCACTTCTCTCATATGGATGATGACCTGTCTGCCATTCTTAAAATGTGCGCACCAGAGGAGGTCGCGGGGATCGAAGTGGGGAAGGCTTTGTGTGAAGAGGGGAATAAGGCTGGAAATGTTCGGCCCTTAAAGTCAGGGACAACGCCCTAGCTGGCTAGAAAAACTGAGCATCTATTTATTCAAGACATAAAAAAGCCAGCAACTAAGCTGGCATTTTTATGTCTTGATAGGCTTATAACCAATAAACAAAGAAGTAAAGGCCTAACCAGACGACATCAACGAAGTGCCAGTACCATGCAACGGCTTCAAATGCGAAGTGCTTATCTGAGCTGAAGTGCCCCTTCAAGCTTCTTACTAGAATAGCAATTAGCATGATAGTACCAATCGTCACGTGCATGCCATGAAAACCGGTTAACATGTAGAAGGTCGACCCGTAGATACCTGAATTAAGTGTCAGGTCTAAAGCATTGTAGGCATGGCTATATTCGTATGCCTGGAAACCAAAGAAAATCAAACCCAATAAAATTGTTGCTGCTAAACCGATGATAAGCTGGTTTTTCTTATTATGCTTTAAAGCATGATGTGCCCAGGTAAGTGTTACTCCGCTGGAAAGTAATATGACTGTATTATATAGCGGGATGCCACCAGCGCCCATAGCCTCTTTGGTTTGGATGTAAGACTCTCCTCCATCAGGAGTTGTAAGTAAGGGCCAGGACGCCTTAAAACCTTCCCATAGAAGGTTAGACGAGCCAAGGTGACCTTCACCGCTGAGCCAGGGGAGTGAGATTTCTCGAAGGTAAAATAAGGAGCCAAAAAGTGCTACAAAGAAAAATACTTCTGAGGTGATAAACCATATCATTCCTTGTCTAAAGGAAATATCTACCTGAGGGCTGTATTTACCACCCATGCTTTCGTCAATCACGTCACTAAACCAGCCATAGAAGAGATAGGCAACAATAGCTAGCCCCGTCCAAATCATATATGTACCCGCATCGACGTCATTAACCCAAAATGCGACACCGAGTACTGTAAAAAATATTCCCATTACAGCAATAATGGGCCATTGGCTGCCGTGGGGGACGTAATAACTGTCAGAACCTGCTGTGCTCATAATGTCCTCTTTATTTTAATTGTTTGTACCATTAGCTATTCAAATAGTTTGCTTGTCGCCAGCTTTATTCAAAGTCTTCTTTGAGTCGCTGACAGAGGGTAATGCGTCTTTATTAGTTTTCAGTGAGTCGTCTCTGTTTGTGTTCATAATGGTATAAGATAAAGTTACCGTTTGAATGTCTTCAGGTAGATTCGGGTCGAGAACAAACTGTAAACCCATGTCTTTTGATTCGCCTGCTTGAAGGGTTTGAGTCTCAAAGCAGAAACATTCCATTTTCTTTAAATGTTGGTTTGCTTGCCATGGTGTAACCCCAGGTATTGACTGGGTTTCAACTGGCTGCGAACTGTTGTTCTTAAAGAAATAGCTGGTACTGACTCGTTCGCCAAGCTTCACCTTCATGGTTTTCGCTTCAGGTTTGAATTCCCATGCCATATTGCCATTTATAGTCGAGTCGAATTGAACCGTTACGGTTCTTAAAGACTGACTAAGTTCTTCGCTACTTAGTTCAGAAATCTCAGAGCGCCCACTGTTACTATCGATGCTATTGATACCGGCGACATCGCATACGAGTTTGTATAACGGCACCATCGCAAAGGCAAAGCCAAACATAAGCACTGTTAACATTGCGAGCTTTAGTGCGGTTTTCTTGTTTTGTTTTACTGGTACTTCACTCATGTTATGCACCCACGGCTAAAGTTTGGCTGACGCCATAGGCGGCAATGCATAAGCTTGATATCGCAATGCCTCCAAGAATTAGCGCGGTGCGAATATTTGACTTCTTTAATGCTTGTTCGCTTTGTTGGTTCATAATCAAAACTCTTTTTGTTGTTAAGTATCTAGCCTTGGGCTCTTTGTTAAAGCACCCAAGGCCAGATTCTGGTTTTATTTGACCGTAGGAGGTGTTTCAAAGCTATGGAATGGTGGAGGAGATGGGAGCGTCCACTCCAGGCCAGGTGTACCGATCTGAGAACCTTCCCAAGGCTGAGCTGGAGCTTTCTCGCCACCACGTATAGTTTGAATAATGATGTAGACAAAGAGTAGGTGAGATAGGCCGAAGATAAAGGCACCAATGCTCGATATCTGGTTAAACTCAATAAACTGCACGCTGTAATCAACGATACGGCGTGGCATACCCGCTAAGCCCGAAAAGTGTTGAGGGAAGAACGTCAGGTTAAAGCCGATGGTTGTCCACCAGAAAAAGATTTTACCCAGCGTTTCGTTATACATATGGCCAGTCCACTTTGGCAGCCAATAGAATACACCTGCGTAGAGCCCGAATAGTGCGCCGGGTATTAATGCGTAGTGAAAATGTGCGACCACAAAGTAGGTGTCATGGTATTGCAAATCTGCAGGTACAACCGCCAGCATGACACCTGTAGTTCCTGCAAATGAGAACATCACAATGATGGCAATGGCGAAGAGCATGGGTGTTTCAAAGGTAATAGAGCCACGCCACATCGTTAAGATAAAGTTGAACAGCATTAGGCCAACGGGGATCGAGATTAAAATTGTACCAATCATAAAGTAGTTGGTCGCGAGGACAGACATGCCAATGGTGTATTGATGGTGAGCCCATACGACCATACCCAAGACCAGCAGAATACCCATAAACCAAACTAATGGGCGGTAGCCAAACAAAGGCTTACGGCAGAATGTTGGAACAATAACACCTAAAACTCCGATAGAAGGTAGTAATAGTACATATACTTCCGGGTGACCAAAGAACCAGAATAAATGCTGGAATAACACAGGGTCGCCGCCGCCAGCAGCGTCGAAGAAACTGGTACCGAAGTGACGGTCAAACAAAAGCATGGTTACGCCGCCAGCAAGTGCTGGCATGATCATAATCAATAGAATTGCTGTAAATAGCCATGCCCAGACAAACAAGGGTAGTTTCATCATATCAAGGCCGGGAGCGCGCATATTCAATACCGTTGTAACGATATTGATGGCAGCGAGTATCGATGATATGCCTAATACATGAAGAGTAAAGATCAGCAGATCCATCCCCATTCCCGCTTGAACAGATAAGGGAGGGTACAAGGTCCAGCCTGTATTGACGGGGGCGCCGCCACCGAAAAACGGTACGATGACTGACAAAATAAGCAGGGCAGCCCCGGCGGGTAATAGCCAGAAACTCAAGTTATTTAAGCGTGGCAATGCCATATCTGGCGCACCGATTTGAAGTGGGATCATCCAATTCGCCATACCAGCTGCGGCAGGCATGACAACACCAAAGACCATAATCAAGGCATGTGTAGTGACCATGTTATTGAAAAGGTCAGGCTCCAAAAACTGCAAGCCAGGAAAGTACAACTCTGCTCTAATGAGCATTGCCATACCACCACCCAAAAATAACATAATGAGAGAAAACACCAGGTACATGGTACCAATATCTTTATGGTTAGTGCTGAATAACCAGCGGCCTATACCCTTCGGTGGCTCATTGTGGTGATCATGATCGGCGCTTGAAACGTCCTGATTTTGTTCATCAATTGTAATAGTAGAACTCATTGATTATCTCCTCCTAGCGCGCCGCTTTGACATCAGCTGGTTGCACAACATCACCTGTGTTATTACCCCAGGCATTTCTTTCGTAGGTTACGATTGCTGCCACTTCCAGGTCATTCAACTGAGCGCCCCAAGCAGCCATGGCTGTACCCGATACACCCTTGATTACGACTTCAAGATGTTTAGCGGGGTCGCCTTTGGCAATTTCGCTACCAGCCAGCGCTGGAAATGCGGGGGGAACACCAGAGCCATCGACTTGGTGGCAGGCTCCGCAGTTGGTGTTGTAGAGGGACTCGCCCCGAGCCATTAATTCTTGCATTGGCCAGACAGTGTCTGAAGAAGCTTCCTTCTCTTTCGCTATCTTGATTTCCTTTTGCTTTGTCATCCATGAATCAAACTCGCTACCGGCAATCGCTTCAACTTGAATGGGCATGAAAGCGTGCCCCGTACCACAGTTTTCGGCACATTGGCCGTGATACGTGCCAGCCTTCTCGATAATAGTCCAGGTTTCGTTGATATAGCCGGGAATGGAGTCTTTCTTAACCGCAATTGCCGGAACCCACCAAGCGTGAAGAACATCGGTTGCGGTATGAAGGAAACGAATTCGTCGGTCAGTAGGTAGGTAGAGAGGGTTATCCACCATTCTTAAATAGCGATCACCAGCTTGTTCCTCAGGCAGTAGGTTACTGACGATCTTAATATCGTCTTCCATGTACTCGTATGTCCACTTCCATTGGGAACCTGTCACTTTAATTGTCAGGTCTGCTGGGGTCTTATCTTCAATTAAGTCAAAGGTAGAGCTTGCGCTGCCAGCAATACTTAAATCAATAGCGAGTACAATAATCGGCACCAGAATCCAGGACCATGTGCCAAACTTGCTGTTATGAAATTCTTGGTCGGCTTCGTAATTTTTCGACTTTCTGAATTTGAATATGGAGTAAAAGATGACGACGGTGACGAGGATCATAATGATCAGTGCGATGTAGGCCGTCATCATATGGAGGTCAAATACTTCCCGTGTTACAGGAGAGACTGGCTCAGGAAGGTTAAGAGCGTATTCAGAAAATACATTCCTGGAGGCAAGCAAAAGACTTGGCATGGCAATAAGCATGCTGAGCTTGCGTAAACGATTTGGCATCCGTTGATCCTCATCAAAGGCATACCAGATTCTGAGTCGAAGTGAATTTGCCGAACTTTATTCGTTAAGGGGCATAATCACGTCTTTAACCGTTGTGTGGCAAATCAAGATGTCAAAAATATCTAGTTATTATTTTCAATCTGGCCTGTTCTATTTATGTAATGCGGAACATTTTTAGAGGCCGACAACATTGCTACTACTTAAAAAATAAAACGATAACCTAGTTACTTAAAGTATCTGAAACCAATAAGGTTATTCCAGAATTTGGCTATGGTTTGTTTTAATGATGAAATCGAGAAGCAGGGTTTATAGCAATCTGCTTAGTCAGAAGCAGCTCTATAAGAAGCACGGCTTACGTTTCATCCCCTTTATTATATTTGTTAGTGATTCTTTCTAAGTCGTGTAACACTTTTATGCTTGTTTAAGCATAGTAGGAAACTTTTATTTTGTACTAATTATTTAGTCTCCATGGCTGCACATTATTTACTGTTCTTAGTGAGAGATGCAAGCCTAATCTTTGAACAGTGAATAAAATGCGACTTATGCCATTAAATAACTGGATTCGGTGTGATAACGGCCTTTTTTACACTGACCCCAATTATTTGATAGGATCCTGAGCGACACAATAAATATAATAATGAGGGATTATGACGGCATTAAACACTTCTATGGTAATGCAACTTTCTCTAGTTGCTGCCGCTCAGAAAACGATTGTTAAAAAATGGCTCGGGCTGGCTGTCGCTTCTTTGCTAGGCGCAGGGGTATTTTCTTTGCTGCTTGTTTTGTCTCGAACGCCAGGCGTACAAGACTTTATTCCCTGGGTGGACTTTTTCCATGTTGCACTGGTTGTGCACGTTGACCTTTCTGTATTGATTTGGTTTCTATCAATGGCGGGAGTTTTCTGGACTAGCAGCAACCCGGCTAGTGGTGGCTTGTTGGATCAGTGGGCGTGGAACTTTGCTGCGCTTGGTGCCTTGATTATGGTCGCTTGTCCATTTTTTGGAGTAGGGGAGCCTTTGATGAATAACTATGTTCCTGTGCTTCAACACCCAGCATTCTACCTGGCTTTATGTGTTTTTGGTTTTGGCATTCTGCTGTTATTAGTAGCTCGCTTATTGACTATACCTCAAGGCTTTAATAGTGGTGAGTCGGTACTGAGCTGGGCATCGTATTTAGCCGCTATTCCTGCTCTATTAAGTATTATTGCGTTAGTGGCTAGTTATCTGGGCATATCAGTTGAATATAGTGGTGAATATTATTTCGAATTACTGTTCTGGGGTGGTGGGCACACTTTACAGTTCACGCATACCTTGCTTTTACTTGTTGCCTGGTTATGGCTTGCAAGTGCATGTGGTGCTCGTTTTAGCTATAAGCCTGGGCTACTTTTGGCTTTGTCAGCATTGGTTATATTGCCTGTACTTATGGTGCCTTGGCTGTATGCTTCAAGCGAAATTGATTCGCTAGGGCATCGTTTAGGTTTTACTAAATTAATGCAATACGGTGGCTTGGCAAGTATGCCGCTTGGCATTATCGCAGTTTATCAACTGTTTCTGTTGATTAAACGAGGCAGGATTGAGGCATCTTCAAAGCCATTAAAGTCAGCAATGATAGCTTCGTTTATTTTGTTTTCGGCAGGCGGCATCATTGGCTTTTTGATCGAAGGTGTGAATGTAGTTATACCTGCGCATTACCATGGTTCGATTGTCGGAGTAACGCTTTCCTTTATGGGTATTGCTTATCTGCTCATGCCTAAGCTGGGTTTAGGTACCCCAGATACTCGCCTAGCGGCAATTCAACCTTATGTTTATGGTGGTGGCCAGTTGATGCATATATTGGGTCTCGCGTGGTCAGGTGGTTATGGTGTGCAACGTAAGACTGCAGGAGCAGCTCAAGGTTTAGATCGTTTACCTGAAATTATAGGGATGGGAATGATGGGCTTGGGTGGTTTGATCTCTACCATCGGAGGCTTGCTGTTTTTGATCGTGATTATCAAGGCATGGCGGCGACGAACAGAGTTTGAACCTGGTAGCTAGCCGCCTATAGCCGTTTACAAAAACTCTTTGAAGCGACGAGATATAATGCTCATCACGATAGCGGCCAGGCGCGCATAGATATCGCTGAGATAAGCTTTGTTGGGCAGTTCATCTTCAAGTGTTTTTTGGACTGTTTCAAATTTTGAATAACCTTCTTTGGGTTTCTCCAAAGACTTCATTACTTTAGCCATGACTTGAGGAGATTGCTCAGAACCCATATCTTTCATAATTTCATGAGCATGAAACTCAAGTTCTTCAAGTGACATGGCCTTCAAGTGAGAAACCAGTTCAGCTTCTTTTAGCGAAATGACCTGATGCGTTTGTAGCGTGGCTTTCGTGGTGTTGTGTGTCATATCGCGTTGTCTCAAGTAGGGTCTAAAGTTTAATGATAGATTGGAACTTTCCGGCGTCATTGATAGAAATAACAAAGCTCCCTTCAATGCCGTGGTGTGTCACATATTTACTCAGGATAGCGGCCGGAAACTGAATGGATCGGCCATCTCTGCTGATTGCATAGACGATATTGGCTTCACCCCTATAGATTCGCAGCCATTCCTCTTTATCAATGGAAAGGTCGACGATAATTTCTTGCATAGTTTGAACTCTATTTCTTTCTTTATGCTGGCTTATACATGTTTTACGAACCAGTAGTCCTGCCAAAAACGTAAGACCTTTGAAGGGTACTTAGTTTTACCTAAACTGCCATTGTATCGCGCAAGGGCTCTGATCAGGTTGCCTTTCTCTTTATTCAGGTAATGCTTCAGGATTGTACAGCCATACCGGAGGTTGGTTGAAACGGTCGTGAGGTTGTCGTCCGGGCGACCAATCTCATTCTTCCAAAAAGGCATAACTTGCATGAGTCCTTGTGCACCCACTCTGGAGATAGCAAAGCGCTTAAATGCGCTTTCAACATGGATCACTGATAGTACTAACTCGGGTTCCAGGCCCGCTCGTTTCGCTTCAGAGTGAACGCGCTTTAACAGCGACAAACGTTCCTCTGGGTCTTTGATGTAGCGCTTAAGTCGGCTGGACATATCGACCAGCCAAACTTCAGCATCAAAGCGGTCAACAAAACTACTGGACTCATTGACCGTTTGCATAAGGAGCTTACGCAGCTCATCATCTGGAGCCTGGCGTAAGCTGGCCTGTTCAGCGCTAACTGAAGACGCGAAAGACAGAGAAATAACCAGCACGAATAAGAGCTGATAAAGACCTTGTGGAGTCATCGCTCTCATCGACAAACCCTAAGCAATAGTGAAGCCAAGCTTATCTGCTAGTAAGGCCATGATGTCATCGATAGCAACATCCTGCTTATCGCTGTCATTTCTGCCTTTGTATTCTAGTGTGCCAGCCTTGATGCCTCGGTCACTAATAACAACTCGGTGAGGAATACCAATCAGCTCAATGTCAGCAAACTTGGAACCTGGACGCTCATTTCGGTCATCCATGAGTACATCAACACCTAGGTCAACAAGCTGCTGATAGATCTCTTCAGTCTTATTGGCAACAGGCTCAGACTTATGACCATTGAGTGGGATGAGCGCGATTTGGAAAGGCGCTATCGATTCAGGCCAGATAATGCCATTGTCATCGTTATTTTGTTCAATAGCTGCCGCTACAATACGCGATACACCGATGCCGTAACAGCCCATCTCCATAATGGTGGCTTTGCCATTTTCGTTTAATACCGAGGCATTCATTGCGGAACTGTATTTGTTGCCCAACTTAAAGATATGACCGACTTCGATACCGCGTTTGATTTCGAGTGTACCTTTGCCGTCAGGGCTGGTATCACCTTCAAGAACGTTACGCAGGTCAACGACTTCACCTAGTTCAAGATCTCTTTGCCAATTGACGTCTGTTAAATGAACGCCATCTTTATTCGCGCCACAAGTGAAGTCTGAACACAGTGCAGCGGTGCGATCGACAAATACAGTGATGTCTTTTAGTCCGACCGGGCCAATGGAACCTATATTCGCTCCCGTTGCGGCTTTCACCTGTTCTTCATTTGCGAACACTAAGGGAGAGGCGACGCCTTCAAGTTTTTCAGCTTTGATTTCGTTCAAACTGTGGTCGCCCCTTAATACCAGCGCTACCAAGGGTGCATTGCCGTCTTCATCTTCTTCGCCAAGAACCAGTAAGGTTTTGATAACCGAGCTAGCGGGAACAGATAAGAAAGAAGTGACCTCTTCAATGGTTTTCTGTTCAGGCGTAGCGACTTCTTCCATGGCTTTGCTTGGTGCTGCTAGCTCACCTTCAGGTGCGAGGGCTTCAGCCAGCTCAATATTGGCTGCATAGTTACTTTCTGTGCTGAAAGCGATATCGTCTTCACCTGAATCGGCCAGCACATGGAATTCATGTGAAGCATTGCCGCCGATGCTGCCTGAGTCAGCCTGCACAGCGCGGAAGTCTAGACCAAGACGCGTAAATATATTGGTGTAGGTGTCGTACATGAGTTCATAGGTCTCGTCCAGAGAATCCTGAGTCGCATGGAAAGAGTAGGCATCTTTCATTAAAAACTCACGGGCACGCATCACACCAAAGCGCGGGCGGCGCTCGTCTCTAAATTTTGTCTGGATCTGATAAAAGTTTGCCGGTAATTGCTTATAGCTGCTCAGTTCATTGCGAGCCAGGTCGGTGATCACTTCTTCATGCGTAGGGCCGAGGCAAAAGTCTCGTTGGTGACGATCTTTGATACGCAATAACTCACCGCCATATTGCTGCCAGCGACCAGACTCTTCCCAAAGTTCTGCAGGCTGAACAACAGGCATAGAAAGTTCTTGTCCGCCAGCCTTATCCATTTCCTCACGAACAATCGCTTCTACTTTACGTAGCACTCTTAAACCCATGGGCATCCAGTTGTATAAACCTGATGCGAGTTTACGAATCAAGCCTGCACGAAGCATTAGCTGATGGCTGATGACTTCAGCGTCAGCTGGAGTTTCTTTTTGAGTAGCGATTAAAAAACGACTTGCGCGCATGAGGCAATGATTTCCTTTGAGTGTAAAAATATAATGGCGTATTTTAAATAGCTAAGTGCTGATCGTATAGTCCTGAATCAAATAATTAATACAATCTTGGAGTAGAACATGACATTACAGGCCGCAGATGTGCAAGCCCGCATAAGAGAGTGGGTGCCAATGGCTGAGGATATCGACTTGAAAATCGAGGAGATCAAGCCCGGCTACGCGCGGATTCGAATTCCTTTTCAAGATAAATGTATTCGGCCGGGTGGCACGGTATCGGGCCCGGTTATGATGACCGCAGGTGATACGGCGATGTATGCTGCGATACTTGGAAGCCTGGGCGAGGTCGCGATGGCGGTAACCAGTAACCTGAATATTAATTTTCTTCAGCGGCCTGAACAGCGCGACTTGATCGCAGAAGGAAAGATATTGAAGTTGGGTAAGCGTATAGCATTTTGTGAAGTTTCGATCCGAAGCGAAGGGGCTGAGGATGTTGTGGCGCATGTGACCGGCAGCTATTCTTTGCCTCCGGTGTGATGAATAATACAAACTTGTAGACAGAGCCTTCCATGGCTCGCTAGCGGGTTAACGCGGGGCAGGTTCCAGTGAGGAGTGACACCCTCTATCTACGGAAATGATTATTTATTCGAAAATTACAATGGGCAGGCTCTGCCAGCAGGTTTTTGTTGCCGTCTTTTTTGTGTGAGAGCGCTACGCTTCAATCAACTTAATGATTCCTAAAAATAACTTACTGGTGGCGGCAACTAGCTCTTTTCGTTCCGTTTTATAATCACTCACTAACCAGTTTGTCGCTGCCTGGCGCATTGCTCCTACTAAGGATATAGCCATGATGTCCTGTTGGGCACGATCAATCGTCATATCGGGAAAAGCCTTATTTGCCATTACTCTTAAAATTTCTGCAAAGCCATTGATGTAATGATAGTAAAGCGTATTAACTTCTGGGCTAATGCCTTCTAATTCGACCATGCATATTCGAGCGATATTAGGGTCTTCAAGAATTTCAAAGTACTTATCTAAACCCGCAATAATGGCAGCCTTTGGGTCAGAGTCTTGATAGCCCACAACGATGGCTTGAACAATTTCTTTACTGAGCAGGGTCATACAGTCTTCATAGACCGCCAGTAATAAATTTTCTAGACCTGAATAGGATTCGTAAAAATAGCGATCAGTTAACTTGGCTTCTTTGCATAAGCTCCTGACAGTTGAATTTCTAAAGCCGCAACATCCAAATAGTCTTAAGCCCGCATCTAAAAATTGTTGTTTTCTAAGTTTTTTCCGCTCAGCTAAAGATACCCCGCCATAGGTCCGTTCGGTCTTTTTATTTTCTTTAGAAGGTTCAGCAGAGGGCATTGGCGTTTTATTTCGTCCTGATTGAAGTGATTTTTAGTCCGGGTTGAGCCGTCTATTCTGCCGTGATTTGAAGTCGGATGTAAAGCGTGACCGTCAGTCAAAAAATATTTGACTACACCTGTAGTCAGAATATATGATGTTTTGAAGTTGCTTGTCGTCACAATTTATATCTCGTTAATCTTCGACTATGATGATGGCAAGCGCTAGACAATAAACATAAAAATTCAGTGAGCAAGGCAAGGTCTTGTGAGCGACTGGAGTGCTAAATGAAACAAGATTACCAAGTCATTATTATCGGTAGCGGATTCGGCGGACAGCTGGCAGCCATGAACCTAATCAAACGTGGCATTCAGGATTTTCTGATTCTGGAGCGGCGCGAATTTGTCGGTGGTACCTGGAGCCAAAATACCTACCCAGGCGCAGCCGTCGATGTTCCTTCTCCTTTGTATTCGATATCTTCAGAGCCTTACAATTGGTCGCAAATGTTCGCTGAACAAGACGAGCTAAGAGAGTACACCGAGCACATCATTTCCAAGCACGCTTTGGATAAGAAAATTGCGGCAGGCTCCAATGTGTCGAAGATTGAATGGCAGGAAGCAGAGCAGCGCTGGCAAATTGATATTGAAGGCAAAGATGCTTATCACGCTCAATTTGTTATTAATGCTTCAGGGCCACTTAGTACACCAGTGATTCCAGATTTTCCTGGAAAAGATACATTTAAGGGTAAGTCCTTTCACAGTAATAACTGGGATCATAACTATGACCATAAAGGCAAGCGAGTTGCAGTGATAGGTAGTGGTGCCAGTGCCGCACAAATAATCCCTGCGATCGCTCCGGAAGTTGAACACCTTGATGTGCTTCAACGTACCCCTCATTGGGTAATGCCTCGAAATGATTATAAATTTAAAGGCTGGCAACGTAAGTTGCTTAGTAAGAGTTGGGCCTACTTTGCTTTACGTTTCTTGATCTACTGGTGGTATGAATTCCGTGTTATTGGCTTTAAATATTCAGATTTGGCATTGAAGGTCTTGGCGAAGAACA
The DNA here is from genome assembly GCF_001635365.1 of Oleiphilus sp. HI0128. Taxonomy (NCBI): domain Bacteria; kingdom Pseudomonadati; phylum Pseudomonadota; class Gammaproteobacteria; order Oceanospirillales; family Oleiphilaceae; genus Oleiphilus; species Oleiphilus sp. HI0128. The sequence continues at coordinate 17,233 of NZ_LWGG01000754.1, forward strand.
AAGCTGAAAAGCATATTCGCAAACAGATCAAAGACCCGGACTTACAACGAAAAGTGACTCCCGACTTCACCATAGGCTGTAAGCGGGTAATTTTATCAGACACGCTTTACCCAGCTTATTGTCGAGATAATGTCACCTTATTCGATAAGAATAATGGCATAAAAGAAATCACCGAGAAGGGTATTGTGACTCAGGACGGTGTCGAGCACGAGCTGGATTTGATTGTCTACTCAACCGGTTATGATGCTACTGATGGCGTGATCTCATATCCGGTGGTGGGTAAAGGCGGTAAGACCTTAGCTCAGGCATGGAGTGACTTCCCCAGAGCTTATTTAGGGACGAGTGCGCCAGGCTTTCCAAATTTGTTTATTGTCACAGGGCCTAATACAGGCATTGGTCATACCTCCGCTTTGTTTATTATTGAGTCGCAAATGAAATACATCATGAACAGTATTTCGGCGCTTAAACAAAGTGGCAAAAAAGTGATCGAAGTCAATGTAGATGCTGAGGAGAAATATACCGATTTAATTCATCACGAGATGGCCAAAACGGTTTGGCAGCGTGGCGGTTGTAACTCTTGGTATAAGAGCAAGAGCGGAAAAGTGATTGCCATGTTCCCGGGGTTTAGTTTTACCTTCAGACGCTGGGCTAAGAAATTTAAACGCCAAGATCACTCTTTTAACTCTTAAGTAGTAAAAACGATGAAAAAAATAACAAGTTTTAAAGACAGGGTAGTGGTGATAACAGGGGCTGCCTCGGGTATGGGGCGCGCCTATGCGCTGGCTTTTGCTAAGCAAGGTAGTCATCTGGCTTTGTGTGACTATGACGAGGAAGGCTTAGGCGAGACGATCTCGTTGCTACCAGAATCACAAAAAGTCTTTGCACAGGCCTTTGATATCTCAGATGAGCAGGCAGTGTTTGAGTTCGCCGATCAGGTTAAACAACACTTGGGTCAAGCATTTATGCTTGTCAATAATGCGGGGGTTGAAGGCAGTGGTGAGCCGGTTTGGGCGACAGAGCAATCATATTTTAAGCGGGTGATGGATGTTAATTACTATGGTGTGATTCATGGTACTCGCGCATTTCTATCTGACATGCTGGCTAATAACCAAGGCGTGATTGTGAATGTCTCAAGTATCTTTGGCCTGACGGGAACACCCAATCATGCTGATTATTGTGGTAGTAAATTTGCCGTACGAGGTTTTACCGAAGCTTTAATGGTCGAATTATCGGCCAGTGATATTCAGGTACACCTTCTACATCCAGGGGGGATTCGAACCAATATCGTAAGGCATGAACATGCCCGAGACTTTTCTCAGAACTTTCTGACTACTGAACCAGAGGATATTGCCGAACATTTAATTAAGTCAGTTAAGAAAAATAAGCCTCGTATTGTCTATGGAAATAATGCTATTAAAGTGTGGTTGGCTTCCAAACTGTTGCCTTTACCGCTTGTTTGCGCGATGGTTTGGTCAGAAATGAAGAAGGTTATCGACCTTCGAGCGTATAAATACAAATAAGGATATTGAAATGTTGAAAAAAAGTTTACTGGCTTTAGCTGCCATTTTGTTAGTTTTTGTGGGTGCCACGTTCATCGCTCCGGCTCCAATGGGTAAAGCGGTCTATGAATGGGCTGCTCCCTTCGAGGCTGGTTTATATGGCTTGGAAAAGGCTCAGGTAAATATTGGCGAGATGGATATTTATCTCTACCAAAATGAAATAAAACCTGAGCGTCCTACTATCGTTATGTTGCATGGCTATAGTGCCGATAAAGATGTCTGGCCACGTTTTGCTCAGTTTTTTAGCGAGCACTATAACGTGCTAATTCCTGATATGGCTGGTCATGGTGAAACGGGCTTCCATAAAGATTGGGATTACGGTGGACCTGCTCAGGTTGAACGTATCATCGCTTTGCTTGATAAATTAGCGCTCGATAAAGTTCATGTTATTGGCAATTCAATGGGCGGATTTATCGCAGGCCACTTTGCTCGTATGTATCCTCAGCGAACACTGAGCTCGACCTTAGTTGATCCGGCAGGTGTTGAGTCACCCATCAAGAGTGATATGGAGAAGATGCTAGCAGCAGGGCGCAATCCTTTCGAAATACACAGTCGTGAAGAGTTTGATACCTTTTACGGGATGACCATGGCCAAAGCACCTTACATTCCAAGTTTTATTCTTGAGGCTGTTTCAGAAAAGTACCAAGCGCGCCGAGAAGAGTTAATCGAGATCTTCCAGGACTTCCATGGCAAGCATATGTTGCAGCCGGTATTAAATGAAATTCAAGCGCCTGTGCTATTGCTATGGGGTGATCAGGACCAGCTCCTACATGTCAGCGCCGTTGATGTATGGAAGGCTGGCATTAAGAATATATCTATAAAAATTTGGCCGGGTATTGGACATATGCCTATGGTTGAGATTCCGGCTGAAAGTGCTGAGGTTTACCAGGCGTTTTTAGATAAAAATAGCTAATTTAAACGTGCCAGGCTCGACTTTGTCGGCCTGCTTACCTAGAGGAAAAATAATGAAAAACTTAAACGGTAAAGTAGCCGCGGTGACAGGTGCTGGGTCGGGCATTGGTCAAGCACTGGCGGTTAACTTGGCGCAGGAAGGTTGTGCTCTGGCCATCTCTGATGTGAATGAGAAAGGTCTGAAAGAAACGCAGAACTTACTTAAAGGCTTCAATGTGAAAGTCACAAGCCATGCTCTCGATGTAGCTGATAAAGAGGCTGTCTATGCCTGGGCCGATAAGGTGGTCGAAGACCATGGCAAAGTAAATTTGATCTTCAATAATGCCGGAGTGGCTTTGTCAGGCACGGTGGATTCGCTCTCGATTGAAGACTACGAATGGATTATGAATATCAATTTCTGGGGTGTTGTTTATGGCACCAAAGCCTTTCTGCCTCACCTTGAAGCATCGGGCGAAGGTCATGTGGTAAATATTTCCAGTATATTTGGCTTAACTTCACAGCCGTTAATGAGTGGTTATAACGCGAGTAAGTTCGCTGTTCGAGGGTTTACCGAGTCTCTTCGTCAGGACTTGGAAATTACCGGTTCAAAGGTCAGCACTACTTGTATTCATCCTGGTGGTATAAAAACAAATATTGCTCAGTCAGCGCGAGTTGATAAAAGCTCAATGAAAGTGACTGGGGCAACTAAGGAAAGTACCTTAAAAGAGTTTGAAAAAATGTTTGTTCATACGCCTGATAGTGCAGCAAAGACTATTCTTAAGGGTGTTAAGCGCAATGATAGGCGTGTGCTGATTGGTGCTGATGCGAAGGCGTTTGATGGCGTAGTGCGTCTTTTCCCAACGGGTTATCAATGGCTGTTCACAAAAGCAATCAAGTGGCGCAGTAAGGCTGCTAAGAAGTTTGCATAATTAGGTGTGTTGATTGCTGGCAGAGAACTCTACTCATAGGTGTATATCAAACTCAAACTGTGAGTTGCGTGCCAGCGATGAAGGTAGGTCACAGCCTACAAGCCGAAAGTTCCTTTTGTATACATTGAACTTATCGGCTTCCTCCTTGTCTGACTCAAAACCCTGCTAATAAATGATAATTAGAAACAGTCCATATTATTGAAAATTTAACTATACACTGTAAAGTTGTTGTGGTTTTATAGCTACCTAATTTACGAGGTAAGCCGTAAAAGTTATGAGCTTTTCCTCGGGGAAAAATATATTGCGTAAAATATAGTCGTGTGAATATATAGTTCGCACAACTGAAATAAGAGCAAAAGAATAAACGGGTGAAATCATGAATTTTATCTTCCTAGGCTTAATAAGCATCTTATATTCGAGTGCCTTATTGGCTACAGAAAACTCAGCTGAAACATCTACCAAAAGTCCTCAATGGCTTACTGATTGGCAGCAGGAAAGGTCGGAAGGTGGAATTGGTTCTGAGTGCCGAAAGCATGTCAGCAAAATTATGCAGTGTCGTTTTAAGGTGGTTGTCGATGAATCTCACGAGGCACTTACAGCCGTCATTCAAGATGTTGAAGGCTTCAAAGAGTGGGCGATCAGTGTATTGATTTCTGAGCGAGTAATGTATGAAGAATCTGATCCCGATACTTATGTTTATACAACCTATAACTTTACCGGTGCCTACAATAGAGACGCTCTAAGCCGGTATTCTATGGTGACGGATATTGAGGGACGCAGAAACCGTATTAACTTTATCACCGTAGATAAGCCTTATGAACCACGAGACTTACGTTTAGTTCGTTTCCCTTTAATGGCGGGCTACTGGCAGTTTACAAGCCTGGGTAATGGTCAGACAGAAATAGAACATCAAAGTTTTACTCAGCCAGGTGGCTTAGTACAGAGCACCTTGTATCACTTGTTTAATGTTGCTTATCTTGATTCTTCATTCGACACAATTCGAGCATTGCTGGCACAAGCTAAGAGGCCTAAGTACCAAGACGCACTGGAGTCAGGCTTATCCATTCTTGCCAAAAACAAATAACTAAGCCTAATACGAAGGATTGACGGATGGCGTCACAGCGAGCAAATAAAGGGACTGCGCTGGTTATTGGTGGAAGCATCTCAGGCATGTTATCGGCAAAAGTTCTTTCAGAGCACTTTGACTTGGTGGTGATTCTAGAAAAAGATGCTGCACCGGACGAGCTCTCTTCAACGTCGGGAGAGTTATTTCGAAAGGGGCTTCCGCAAGCCGCGCATCAACACCTTTTATTACTTAAAGGTCGCCAATTATTCGAAGAGTTTTTTCCTGGCTTTGATGCAGAGCTTGAGCGTTATGGGGCTCCCTTAGTTAACTACTCTGAAGATGTTTCTTTGTTTATAGGCGAAGGTAAATTACCGCGTTTTGAGTCTGGCTTGGATTTGAGGGTATGTCGTCGCCCTTTAATTGACAGAGTGGTGACTGAGCGGATAGAGAGTATTGAAAACATTGAGCGTCGTTACGCTTGCCAAGTGAGTGGCTTCATACTGAATAATGATAACTCGCGAGTGACAGGGCTCCGATATCAACAAGGGAGTATAAGTGCTGAAAAAACATTGCGAGCAGACTTGGTTGTTGATTGCTCGGGCCGAGGTAGCCGGACGCGAACTTGGCTCAAGAAAGAGGGCTTGTCAGAGGTAAGCGGGACGCATGTTAACCCCAAGCTAGGGTATGCCAGTCAGTTATTCGAGGTTCGACCAGGGCAGCAGGTTAAACCTATTGAGGTTGCCCCTCATGCGCCAACAAGTCCTCGTGCTGCAGGCTTGTGGCCCGTCGAGAATAATAAGTGGCTGCTCACTCTAATCGGTATGAATGCTGTGTATCCAGGTAATGACCTTAATGGGTTTACTCAATTTGCTGCTGAATTGCCAACCAAATATATTCATCGTGCCTTGAGTGATATGTCGCCGGCCTCTGGTATTACACATTTTCGAGGAACTGAAAATGTATGGCATCGCTATGATCAAATGAAAGATCATCCTTCGGGCCTGCTTGTAATGGGGGATGCGATGTGTGCATTCAACCCGCTATATGGACAAGGTCTTACACTAATTGCAATGGCTGCGAAGTCTTTAGCGTTGCGTTTAGAGCAGGGGGCGCGCTCGGGTTTCTCTAATACGTGGGCACGTAGAACCTATCGACGTTTCAATCGATTCTTTTTTACTGCGTGGATGATAGCTATCAGTGAAGATATGCGCTGGCCTGAGACAGAAGGGCGTAATATTCCTTGGTATTTAAACGTATCTTATCGCTATATGGATAGATTGCTCGCGGCCTGTATACATTCAAAACCTTTAGCACATTGCTGCTTATCGATTGCCAATATGGTGAGCTCACCGCTTAGCCTGCTTCGGCCTGACGTGATGTTAAAAGCCTTTTGGTTTGGCAGAAAGAAACAGGTAACGTTGAGAGAGGAATGCTCATGACGACTTGTCTTGATTTGACAGCTGAAAGGTCATTGGCTGCATCTGCCACTAAGGTAGGCTCTGCAGAGCGGGTTTTACTTCCATTCAAAGAAGACAGCTTGTCAACAGAAGATAAACAAAGCTTACTTCAACGTTATGGCTGCCAGTCCAGCTCTTATTTTAACTTGCAAGCCGGTGTACAACATTTTGGTTCTGCACATCGGGGCTATGTTTCCTATTTTCGTCAGCGTTTCCTTGGTTCTGAATTCAATATTGCGTTTACCCGCCCGGTGTGTGCTGATGAGGACTTTCACCCCTTATTAGATGCGTTAGAAGCGTCAACGAAGCGACCAAGTATTTTCATGGCAGTTGATGCTGATTGTGCGAGTGCTTTGATAGATCGGGGTTATCGATGTAACGATATGGGGGTTGAGTATTCGCTCTCACTCAACAGTTTTGATGTCAAAGGGAAAGAGAAAAAGTATCTGCGCTGGGCATCTAACTTTGGACGTAGGGGCTTTGTTGTTAAAGAACAGGCTTGGTCTGAGGTGAATGAAGATAGAGTTCGGGATATTTCCGAGCGCTGGCGACAAACCAAGGCGGTGACTAAGCGTGAACTTAGGCTCATTACTCGGCCGCCAGAGTATAGAGATGCTTGGGGAGTCAGGAAGTTTTTCTGTTACCTAAAAGGAGAGCTCGTTGGATATGTGTTTTTTGATCCCTATTTTCAGGATGATAAGATCATAGGTTATACAGCTAATATCATTCGCGCTTGCCCTGGGATAAAACCGAATGGCTTTCTAGATTATACAATCCTTGAAGCAATGAAGGTTTTTCAGAAAGAAGGTGTTGCTCGTTTGTCACTGGGCTTAGCACCCTTGCACGAGCTTCAGAGCTTTCCACATGAGATTGCTTCATTACGCTACTTGCAACAATTAATGTATCGCTATGGAAGTTTTCTATATGCGTTTCAAGCACTTGCTTACCATAAAACTCGATATCGAGCACAGAGTGAACACTGGTTCCAATGTATTCCTCCGGGGATCTCGTTGCCTAAAGCAACCATTGCTACCTTAAAAGCAATACAGGTTTTTTAGTGATGTCTGAAGATAATTCTTTTGTGAGAGGTCGTTATGACAGAACGGCTAGGTTCTACGAAAAGGCCGCGCATTTATATAGTGGTGGTAAGATCATTGCGAGTAAGCGTTGGCAGCTGCGTGACATAAAGCCCGGTGATAAATTACTGTTTGTGGGGGCGGGAAGCGGTGAAGATGTGGTACTTGCTGCGCAAAAAGGTGCCGAGATTACTGTCGTTGAACTTTCACCTAAAATGCTAAAGCGTATTGAATGTAAGCTAGAGAGATTAAGCTTGAACGATCGCGTCGTGCTTGTCCTGGGTGATGCATTTAAGCACCTTAAGGACAGCTATTATGACTATGTGGTAGCGAATTACTTTTTGAATGTCTTCGCTCACCCATTGATGATCGAAATGCTAAATCATCTAAGCTTGCAGCTTAAACCGGGTGGCAGCCTAATGGTTGCGGACTTTGCTCCGATCAGTGGAAACCTAGTGCAAAGACTATGTCAGCGGCTTTACTATTACTCAGCACTATTCGCATTTCATTTAATAGCGAAAAACCCGGTTCACAAAATCTACGACTATACACTTTATGCGAAACAAGCAAACTTGAGCGTTAAGCGCTACCAAATGTTTAAGGTGCTCCCGGGTCAGTCTGATTGGTATCGGTCTTTAGAGCTAGTTCGAAAATAAAGCTTTCGAACTAGCTACTTCAGGACCTAAGCACTATAACGCTGTCGAAGCGCTTCGATACGTTTGTCTAGAGGAGGGTGACTCATAAACAAACCGCCTAATGAATTCTTCAGTTCGCCACTAATACCAAAAGCGACCATTTCAGAAGGCATTTCACTTGGTTTATCGTATTCAGCCTGCAGGCGTGCAAGTGCGCTGACCATCGCAGCGGGGTTAACTAGCTCCGCTCCCGCTATATCTGCTCGATATTCTCTACGGCGGCTAAACCAGAAAACAATCGTGCTAGCGAGCACTCCTAATATCATCTCTGCGACGAAGGTGGCGATAAAAAAGCCCATGCCGTGACCGCTTTCATTTTTGAATACTGCTCTATCAACAAAGCTACCGATAATTCGCGCAAAGAACATAACGAATGCGTTTACGACTCCTTGGATAAGGGTGAGGGTAATCATATCACCATTTGCGACGTGCCCGATTTCATGCCCAAGTACAGCCTTAACTTCCTCACGGCTCATTTTATTGAGTAAGCCTGTGCTTACGGCGACTAAGGCGTTATTTTTATTCCAGCCGGTTGCGAAAGCATTAGCTTGTGCGCTGTTAAATACGCCAACCTCAGGCATACCGATATTGGCTTTTTGAGCAAGATCCTGGACGGTGGTATAGAGCCATTTTTGGTCAGCGTTTTGTGGCTCCTCAATCACTTGAACTCTCATGCTGCGCTTTGCCATGAATTTTGACATCAGCAGCGACACGATTGAACCTGCCATACCGAATATCAGGCAGAAGACAAGGAGGTTATTGTAGTCCAGACCCTGAGCGGTCATGTAACTGCCGACCCCGAGTAGGCTAAGTGTGAAGCTAGCGACTAATACAACGGCTAAGTTTGTGGCCAGGAATAAAAATATTCTCATCATTTTGGTTTATCTCATGTGTGGTGTTATCTGAGAATATATGGACTGAGTGAGAAAGTTCAAGCCTTTTAAGGCTCAAGATGGAGTAGGTTTAATGTAATGAGAGCGGTATATCAGGCATAAAAAAGGCGATCCGAAGATCGCCTTTTTAATTTTTTACTATTAGAAACTACTTCTCTGCGCCCTGACCAAAGTCAGTTGCACCAACGAGCACAGACATGTTGCCATGAGGGTGTTGGTTTTCATACATTAGCTGATGAGAGTCAGGAAGCTCTTCATAGGTAAAGGTTTTAGATAGGCAAGGGTCGACTTTACCTTCAATTACCAAGTTATTTACGCCGATTGCTTGATCATCATTTGCGAAGTGTGAGCCCTGCAGACGCTTCTGACGCATCCAGTGATAACGCAGGTCTAAGGTCGCGTTGAAGCCGGTAGTACCTGCACAAACTACAACCATACCGCCTGTTTCAGCAACGAAGATAGACGTAGGAATAGTAGTTTCGCCTGGGTGTTCAAAGACAACATCAACACCACGACGCTCGCCAAGGATATCCCAGATAGCTTTACCGAATGCACGCGCACCTTTGCTCCACTTAGCGTAAGCGGACTCATCTTTCCAGTGTGGCATCATGCCCCAGTGGTCGAAGTCTTTACGGTTTAGGCAGCCAACAGCGCCCAATTGCATGCAGTAATCAAACTTACTCTCGTCAGAAACAACAGCGATTGGCTTAGCGCCCATTGCTGCAGCGATCTGAATAGCCATACAGCCTAGGCCGCCAGCGCCACCCCAGATAAGGACAACGTCATCCTTCTTAACGTTGTTTGGTGCCCATGCCATAAGCATGCGGTAAGCGGTTGCGCCCACTAGCATATAAGTTGCCGCTTCTTCCCAGTTAAGGTGCTTAGGTTTTGGTAGGCATTGGTGATCCTGAACTTTAGTGAACTGTGCAAAGCTGCCAAAGTTAGTTTCATAACCCCAAATACGAAAGCTAGGGTCATACATTGGATCGGTACCTTTCTGCTCAGCTTTACAGCCTTTCTGCCAGCTACCACAATGAAGAACAACTTCATCACCCACTTTTACGTTAGTAACATCTTTACCGATTTTATAAACGATACCTGAAGCATCGGAACCACCGATATGGAATTCTTCCGGTTCACCTTGCTTGTTACGCGCGCCGATAACGTCAACCGGTACGCCAAGACCTGCCCACACGTTATTATAGTTAACGCCTGCTGCCATAACGTAAACAAGAACTTCGTCATCTTTGATTTCGGGTGTATCAATGACTTCCTTTTGGAAAGCTTTCATCGGCTTACCAAAGCGCTCTGGGCGGATTAGCCAAGCATTCATTTTTGCAGGAACTTCACCTAGTGGTGGCGCTTCACCGATGTCATATAGTTCTTTAGTCATTTAGTTTTCCTCATGATTTAAATGTCGCTAAATTGTTGTTAGTTTTTAAATTCTTTTGATTGTGTTGTTATTATTGTTTAAATTTTGATTCAAGTTGTTGATATGTATCAAAAAATCTAGTCATGAATCTGATTAATGAATTGGGCAATAATTGTTTTAAATCTTAACTCTTTTTCTTCAAGGCTTCCTGTATGGAGGCCTTTATCCTGAGCGAAGTGCTCGTATACCCCTTCACCGAACTCGCCGTAAGCTTGTTTAATCCACTTATGTAAAAAGTAGTTTTCTTGCTTTTCCAAAGCTTCCTGACTAATAGCTTGGTCGCGATATGCAAGTACGTGATCAGCCAGTTCAGTAATACCTTTGCGCTTTATTGCGCTGGTTAAAAATATATCTTTAACATTTGCTTGCTTTTTATCACCGGCATTTTCTACATAAATACTGGCTAATTTTAGACTCGATTTAAGCAAGTGCAGACTTTTTTTCGCTAAATTATCTTCATCACATTTATTGATGATAAAGGTGTCCGGGACTTCCATGATTCCGGCTTTCATAAACTGAACCTGATCGCCAGCCAATGGCTGCATTACCAGGCAGGTATGGTCGCTAAGTTTCTGAACTTCAATCTCACTTTGGCCGATACCGACCGTTTCAATGATGATCAGATCAAAAATTTTTCTTAGCAAGCGCGTTACGTGGAAGGTTTGCTTACTCATTCCACCCAAGTCTTGCTGCGAGGCTTGAGATCGGAAAAATAGTCGCTTGTCTTTTACCGGGAAAATTGTCCGTGTCCGGTCGCCGAGCAGGGCGCCGCCAGACTCATGGCTAGAAGGGTCTATCGCCAAGACAGCGATCGACATGTCCGAACGCTCTTTAAGCAGCGTTAAGCAAAGCTCGCCGATTAAACTCGACTTACCTGCACCGGGCGTACCGGTAATACCCAAGACCATACCTTGTTTGTCGTTACCAGATTGCTTCTTTTCTAGATAAGAGACAATCTGGTGCCGAGTGACAAAGTTCTGCGTGGTATTTCGCTCAAAGACCGAAATTAGTTGGGCAATTGGCCACTTCTCTAGATTGGCTGCTTGCTCTAACTGCTGCGCGACTTTCTCAGGTAGCTCTGACTGCATTTGTGCAGTCAGTTGATCAAGCGCAAGATCAGGCTTAGTTTGCTTTTTGTGCATTAATGACGTCCATGATCTCGTTCATCACTGCCATTAGGTCAAAATCTTTTGGCGTGAAAATGCGCTTAACACCCTTGCTTTGAAGTGATTCAAAGTCTGGTGTTGGAATAATGCCGCCCAGAATGACAGGAATCGCATCCTTGGCATTATTGTTTTCTAACTCTTCAAATAACTGATCAATAATCTCGTTGTGAGAACCAGAAAGCAATGAAATACCGATCACATCGACGTTTTCTTCCAAAGCCGATTGCACGATATCTGCAGCACTTAAGCGAATACCGAAGTAGATAACATCGAAGCCTGCATGACGCGCTGCAACAGCAATCATTTCAGCACCATTTGAGTGGCCATCAAGGCCCGGCTTGCCAACGACGATACGAGGGCGATAGCCATTCGTTTCGATGAATTGCTCAACTTTAGCTCGAACCTGTTCCAGGGTATCTGACTCGATTGTCAGCGCCTGACCATCAACACCTGTTGGTGGACGGAATTCGCCGAAGGCTTCACGTAAGGTATCTGACCATTCGCCCGTGGTTACGCGCGCTT
>NZ_LWGG01000755.1:0-4480 GCF_001635365.1 Oleiphilus sp. HI0128
CATGGGACTTAATACTGAGGGTGTTAACTAATGGCAAAATTAACAAAGCGCCAAAAGTTGGTGCAGGAAAAAGTTCAAGCAGAAAAAGCGTACACGGTAGAAGAAGCGGTAGCTTTGCTTGCTGAGCTTTCAAACGGTGTTAAGTTTACTGAGTCGGTAGATGTTGCTATCAACCTAGGTGTTGATGCGCGTAAATCTGACCAGGCTGTTCGAGGTTCTACAGTACTACCAAATGGAACTGGCAAAACAGTTCGTGTTGCTGTGTTTACTCAAGGTGAAAATGCAGAGAAAGCTAAAGAAGCTGGTGCTGATATCGTTGGTATGGACGAGTTGGCTGCTGAAGTTAAAGCTGGAAACATGGATTTTGACGTAGTTGTTGCATCTCCGGACGCAATGCGTGTAGTTGGTCAGTTAGGTCAAATTCTTGGTCCACGCGGTCTAATGCCAAACCCGAAAGTTGGTACAGTGACGCCAGACGTAGCGACTGCCGTTAAAAATGCAAAAGCTGGTCAGGTTCGTTATAGAACTGACAAGAACGGTATTGTTCATACTATCGTTGGTAATGTTGAGTTCTCAGCTGATTCGATTAAACAGAATATCGAAGCATTGTTGGCTGACTTGAAGAAGGCTAAGCCTGCTTCTGCAAAAGGTGTTTATTTGAAGAAAGTTACACTTTCTTCAACAATGGGTCCTGGTCTACTTATTGATCAGAGCTCAGTGTCTTCATAAGAAGATATGTTAAAGAATACTTTGGAGTCTGAGCCTAGCTCGGGCTGTCAAAGACCGCAGGTGTTGGCTATTTATTAATTTAGAGTGCTAACTTAATCTCCTGCGCAGACGGTGTGTGGACTCTCTTAAATGAGTTGTATCTCCGCCGTAGGTCGCTCCCTGTTTATGCTAACAGGGGGTGGAACTAAGTGGTCAGCTTCGGCTGACTCTCTTGAGGAGAAAACCAATGGCAATTGGAATCGAAGACAAAAAGGCGATTGTCGCCGAAGTCAACGAAGTTGCTGGCGGTGCTTTATCTCTTGTGATGGCTGATTATCATGGCGTTGACGCTAATGATATGACAGGCCTTCGTAAAGAAGCTCGTGAAGGCGGAGTTTATCTTCGTGTCGTTCGAAACACCTTAGCAAAGCGTGCGGTAGAAGGAACAGAGTTTGAATGTGCAGCTGAAGCGTTGGTTGGTCCAACAATTCTTGCATTTTCTTTGGAAGATCCAGGTGCGGCAGCGCGCTTGTTGAAAGATTTTGCTAAAGAAAAAGAAGCATTCGAGATAAAAGCATTAGCGGTTGGTGGTGAACTACTGGGTGCAGATCAGATCGATCGTTTGGCTAAGTTGCCAACGCGCGATCAGGCGTTGGGCATGTTGGCCAGCGTTATTCAAGCACCTATTACCAAGCTTGCACGTACATTCAACGAAGTTCCTTCGAAGGTTACTCGTGCAGTGGCAGCAGTTCGCGATCAGAAGAAAGACGCAGCTTAATTATTTTTTATATAACTTACATTTAGGAGAATGGGACCATGTCTCTATCTAAAGACGATATTTTAAATGCAATCGCTGAAATGAGCGTAATGGACGTTGTTGAACTAGTTGAAGCAATGGAAGAGAAATTCGGCGTATCTGCAGCTGCTGCTGTAGCTGCTGCTCCTGCTGCTGGCGGTGACGCTGGTGGTGCTGCTGCCGCTGAACAGACTGAGTTTGACGTTGTTCTTGCAGGCGCTGGCGACAAGAAAGTTAACGTAATCAAAGCAGTTCGTGCTCTTACAGGTCTTGGCCTTAAAGAAGCGAAAGCAATGGTTGATGGTGCTCCATCTACTGTTAAAGAAGGCGTTAGCAAAGACGACGCTGAAGCTGCTAAGAAAGAGCTTGAGGAAGCTGGCGCATCTGTTGAAGTTAAGTAACTATAATTATAGTTATTTGATGCATGCAGAAGCACACGCATCCTAACGAAATTGGCTGGTAGCATTTGCTGCCGGCCTTTTTCTGTTGTTAGTTAGTAGATAGCTTTCATTATATTGATGCTAACAAGCATCATAGAACAAACTATAAGAAGGTTTGTTAGAAAGGAATATTTGGCAAAGCCTTGAGCATGCAATAAGTATCTCTTTCTAAACATAGCCTGTTATTAAACGGTGTCAACCGTTCAACAATTCAGACCGTTAAGTCACAAAACTGGGGAATATAAATGGCCTACTCGTATACAGAGAAAAAGCGTATTCGTAAAGAATTTGGCGTGTTACCAACCGTCATGGATGTGCCGTATCTTTTGTCTATTCAAATAGACTCGTACTTAAGCTTCTTGCAGAGTGACAATGACCCAGAGTCTCGTGACGATGTTGGTCTTCACGCTGCATTCAAGTCAGTTTTTCCAATTTTGAGCTTCTCAGGTAATGCTGCATTAGAATATGTGAGCTACCGTTTGGGTGAACCCGCATTTGACGTAAAAGAGTGTATTCAGCGTGGTGTAACATACGCAGCTCCATTGCGTGTTAAGGTTCGATTGATTATTTATGATAAAGAATCATCAAATAAAGCAATCAAAGACATCAAAGAGCAAGAAGTATACATGGGCGAAATGCCGCTCATGACCGAAAATGGTACATTTGTTGTTAACGGTACTGAGCGTGTAATCGTCTCTCAGTTGCATCGTTCTCCAGGCGTATTTTTTGATCACGATAAGGGTAAAACACACTCTTCTGGTAAGTTGTTACACTCTGCTCGTGTTATTCCTTACCGTGGTTCATGGTTGGACTTTGAGTTTGACCCGAAAGACAACGTTTTTGTTCGTATTGACCGACGTCGTAAACTACCTGCATCGATCTTGCTACGTGCGCTTGAATACAGCACACAAGAAATTCTTGAAATGTTCTTCGATACCAGTGCATTCGTTATTTCCGGCGAGAGCTGTAAGCTAGAGTTGGTGCCTGCTCGCCTACGTGGTGAGCTTGCAAGTTTCGAAATTAAAGATGCTGACGGTAAGGTTATCGTTGAAGAAGGTCGTCGTATTACTGCGCGTCATATCAGACAGCTTGAGAAGCTTGGTAATCACCTTGAAGTTCCACGTGAGTACCTACACGGCAAGGTGACAGCGAAAGACTTGATCAATGAAGAAACTGGCGAATTGGTTGTTGAGTGTAATACCGAAATCACTGATGAAGTGATCGATACAATTATTGAAGCGGGTATCGAATCGTTCGAGACGATTTATACGAACGAACTAGATTGCGGCCCGTTCATGTCTGATACGCTAAGAATCGATCCGACAAGTAATCAGCTTGAAGCTCTGGTAGAGATTTATCGTATGATGCGTCCTGGTGAGCCGCCAACTAAGGATTCAGCAGAGAACCTGTTCAAGAACTTGTTCTTTACTTCTGAGCGCTACGATCTTTCTGCAGTAGGCCGCATGAAGTTTAATCGCCGTATCGGACGTAGCGATGAGACGGGCGAAGGCGTACTGTCAAATGAAGATATTATCGATGTCTTGAAAACATTGATCGATATTCGAAATGGTAAGGGTGAAGTTGATGATATCGATCACTTGGGTAACCGTCGTATTCGATCTGTAGGTGAAATGGCAGAGAACCAATTCCGTGTTGGTTTGGTTCGTGTTGAAAGAGCTGTACGTGAGCGTTTGAGCATGGCTGAGTCTGATGGTCTAATGCCACAAGACTTGATCAATGCTAAGCCTGTCGCTGCAGCCGTTAAAGAATTCTTTGGTTCTAGCCAGTTATCTCAGTTTATGGATCAGAACAACCCGCTTTCTGAGGTGACTCATAAGCGTCGTGTATCAGCATTAGGCCCAGGTGGTTTGACTCGTGAGCGTGCTGGTTTTGAGGTTCGAGATGTACACCCGACTCACTACGGTCGCGTTTGTCCTATCGAAACGCCTGAAGGTCCAAACATCGGTTTGATTAACTCTTTGGCAACCTACGCACGAACTAACTCTTTTGGCTTCTTAGAGAGTCCGTATAGAAAAGTTGTTGACAGTGTTGTAACAGACGAGATCGAGTATCTGTCAGCAATTGAAGAAAGTGGCTTCATTATCGCACAGGCTAGTGCTGTTGTTAGTGAAGACGGTAAGCTAACTGAAGAGCTTGTTAACGTTCGATATAAAAACGAATTTACAGTAACGCCACCTGAGAAGGTTAACTATATGGACGTGTCACCACGTCAGGTAGTATCGGTAGCAGCTTCTTTGATTCCTTTCTTGGAACACGATGATGCGAACCGTGCTTTGATGGGGTCAAACATGCAGCGTCAGGCTGTTCCAACCCTACGTGCTGAAAAGCCATTGGTTGGTACGGGTATTGAGCGAATTGTTGCTCAGGACTCCGGTGTATGTGTGGTTGCAGATCGAGGTGGTGTAATCGAACGTGTCGATGCAGGCCGAATTGTTGTTCGTGTTAACGATGATGAGACTGCACAAGGCGACGCAGGTGTAGATATCTACAACCTAACGAAATATGTTCGTTCAAA
>NZ_LWGG01000756.1:0-1456 GCF_001635365.1 Oleiphilus sp. HI0128
GCGTATGGCGGCATGACAGACGCTTTGTTAGAGCACAAAAAGACTAGCCAGCCAGGAATCTATGCGTTATTTGCCAACGGCTTGAAAGACAAGAGTTGGCACCAGGCGCTGCAGCAAGTGAAAGCTGATATGCAGGCCATAAACGCAGGCTTATTTGGTGAAGGTGAGCTTTTGCAGCAGGCGAATAGTTTTATTGGCGAGCGTCTGGATGATGCAGAGCAGTGTCTTGTTGATCTTCAAAGACTTTGTCAACACGGGCATTTTGAGCTTTCCGCACATTTGGCGACTGTTCGGGAAATGTTGGCGAGTATCGGTGAGGCTCATAGCGCTTGGAACACTGCAAAGCTTCTTGAACGTGACGGTTTCAATGCTTGTTTTGTTGATTTAACTGGCTGGCGCGCGGCACAGCATACCTCTTTGGATGAGCGGATCGTTGAAGCGTTTCAAGGCTTGGATTTGGCAAGTCAGATACCTATCGCGACGGGTTATGCGCATAGCGAGGAAGGCTTGATGTCTACTTTTGACCGTGGCTATAGTGAAATGACCTTTAGCCGCATCGCTGTATTGACCGAAGCGCGTGAAACCATCATCCATAAAGAATTTCACTTGAGCACGGCTGATCCTCGTTTGGTTGGTGAAGAAAATGCTATTCCTATCGGACGGACAAACTATGATGTTGCCGATCAGTTAGCTAACCTGGGAATGGAAGCTATTCACCCTAAAGCGGCCAAGGGTTTACGTAGTAACCGTATTCCTTTAAGAGTTAAGAATACTTTTGAGCCTGACCATCCTGGTACACTTATCACCGGAGACTATGTCAGTGACGAGCCTTGTGTCGAAATTATTGCAGGTTGCAAGGGCATCTATGCACTGGAAGTGTTCGATCAGGGGATGACGGGTAGTGTCGATACTTATGACCAGAAAATTCTTGAGCTGATCAGGCGCTTCAAAGGCCATGTTGTTTCTAAAGATATTAATGCGAACACCATTACTCATTATCTTGCTACAAACCTGAAAACAGTAAAGCGTATATACGGTGCTCTGGAAAAATGTTTTCCTGAGGCCGAGATTGACCAGTGCAAAGTTGCGATTGTTTCGGCGATTGGCAGTAATATGCAAGTGCCTGGTATGTTGGCGGTGACGGTCAAGGCGCTGGCACAGCAGGAAATTAGTGTTTTAGCAATGCATCAATCTATGCGACAAGTTGACATGCAGTTTGTTGTCAACGAAGACGACTATGACTTGGCGGTGAAGAGCCTGCATAGTAGCTTGGTCGAAATTCACAATCACGGTATCGCGATTTGCCCTGCTAATTAACAATTAGATCTCGTGGGAACATCCTGCTAAAGGAGTTGGCAATGCATCAGATCTCTGGGTTTTCATCGGCAGCACGTACGCTGTTTGTTTTGGCGGCATTTGTTATTGTGGTTGCAGGTATACGCGCTGCTGAGTCATT
>NZ_LWGG01000757.1:0-3205 GCF_001635365.1 Oleiphilus sp. HI0128
TCGGCAGGGTACTGACCTAGCTCTTCGCGCTGCTTTAATACCGCGGCATGCGTCACGCCCGAGTCAAACCAAACATCTAAAGTGTCGGTTACTTTTGTGTAATTCTCAGCGTCATCACCTAATAATTCGCTCGCATCCAATTCGAACCAGGCATCAATACCCTTCTGTTCAATTTTCTCAGCTACTTTAGCGATCAAATTTTGTGTATCAGGATGAAGCTCTTGTGTCTCGTTATGAACAAACAAAGTAATCGGAACACCCCAAGTACGCTGGCGAGAGATACACCAATCAGGGCTTTGCTCCAACATTGCTTCGATACGATTCTGACCCCATTCAGGTACCCACTGAACACCTTTCACCGCTTCCAATGCAGCTTCTTTCAAACCGTTCTGGGTCATACTGACAAACCATTGCGGCGTCGCACGATAAATCAGCGGAGTCTTGGTTCTCCAACAATGCGGATAGCTATGTGTGAAGACCTTTTTCTTAAGCAGTGCGCCTTGGCTCTCTAGCTCTTCTAAAATCGCTGCATCAACCTTATAAACATGCTGGCCAGCAAACTTGTCGACATCAGAACGGAAAGTGCCACCGCCATCAACATAGTTGAGCGTGCCTAAACCGTACTTCTTACCTACATTGAAATCGTCTACACCATGATCGGGTGCTGTATGAACCGCACCGGTACCCGCGTCGGTAGTGACGTGGTCACCCAAAATAACGGGAACCTGACGATCTCGATAGAAAGGATGAATCAACGCTTGTTTCTCAAGCGCCTGGCCAATACAACGGCCTAAGACTTCAAAAGACTCCAAACCATAGCGCTCAGCATTATCATCAACTAAAGCATCAGCCATGATAAGTAGCTCAGTGCCATTACCCGCGTCAGCCTTAACCAAGGCATATTCTAATTCAGCGTTTAAAGATACCGCTTGGTTAGAAGGTAATGTCCATGGCGTGGTCGTCCAGATCACAACAGACATAGGCACATCTTGCGCATCAACAGAGAAAGCCTCGTAAACAGCAGTCTGGTCGGCGACATTAAAACGAACATCGATCGCTGTTGACTGCTTATCCTGATATTCAACTTCTGCTTCAGCTAATGCAGAACCACCGACAACACTCCAGTAAACCGGCTTAAAGCCTTTCTGCAAGTGGCCGTTTTCAATAATTTGTCCCAAGGCTCTGACAATATCGGCTTCAAACTTAAAGTCCATGGTTAGGTAAGGCTTATCCCAGTCACCCAGAACACCTAGACGAATAAAGTCTTCTTTCTGGCCTGCAACCTGCTTAGCCGCGTAGTCACGACAGGCCTGACGAAACTCAGGGTAGTCTATTTTTACGCCGGCCTTGCCTTTTTTCTTTTCGACATTGTGTTCAATCGGTAAGCCGTGGCAGTCCCAACCCGGAATGTAAGGTGCGTCATAACCACTGATTGTTTTCGCTTTGACAATAATATCTTTAAGAATCTTGTTAACCGCGTGACCAATATGAATACTACCGTTTGCATACGGAGGGCCATCATGAAGAATAAACTTCTCTGCTCCCGCCCGGGCGGTTCTGATTTGTTGATACAAATCCATATCCTGCCACTGCTTTAACATGCCAGGCTCTCGCTGAGCCAGATTGCCACGCATTGGAAACTTGGTTTCGGGAAGGTTTAAAGTATGCTTGTAATCACTCATATTATTGTCACATCAGGTTGTCAATATTGTCCTTAGATCACTAAGGCACTCAATAATTTTTTATCAAGATCGCGTTTATATCTTTCTAGCTGGCCAATTTTTTAAAATATTCCTTGGCCTGCTTAACATCTTTATCTATCTGTTCTTTCAGAGCGTCAATACCATTAAAACGCTGCTCATCACGTACTTTCTGATGAAAAACAACTCGAACATTTCGGCCATATATATCTCGATCAAAGCCGAACAGGTGTACTTCTAGAGAAGGCAAGTAATTCCCAACGGTTGGTTTAACCCCAACATTCGCTACACCTTGATAAGGGGTATTATCCTCACCGTTCAAATAAAGGCTTACGACATAGACACCTGAAAATGGTACTTTCGTTCTCTTTAAGGCTACATTCGCTGTCGGAAACCCTAATTGGCGTCCAAGTTTCTGGCCGTGGATAACCTTACCCATGAAACTATAAGGGCGCCCTAAAGCATTCTCAGCAGCACTAAAATTACTCTTGGCCAACAATTCTCTAATCAGCGTACTACTAACTCTAAGAGGTGATTCTTCACACTCAACTGTCTGAGTACTTTCAACGCTAAAACCAAAGCGCTTTCCCGCCTCTTTCAAGAGCGCATAATCACCCGAGCGGTCGCCCCCAAACCTAAAGTCATCACCAATCACCAGGTGCTTAATACTCAGGTGATCCACCAAAACCTGCTGAATAAACTCTTCTGCACTAAGCTGACTCAAATGCGCATCAAATTTTAAGCAAAATACAAAGTCGATACCGTACTCGGATATCGCCTGATACTTCTCTCGAAAGCGCATTAAACGAACAGGCGCTTCATCGGCTTTAAAATACTCAAGAGGTTGAGGCTCGAAAATAATAACAACGGACCGTAAGTCTTGTGTTTTTGCCTCGGTAACTACTTGCTCTAGAATCGCTTGATGCCCAAGGTGCACACCATCAAAGTTGCCAATCGTTGCAACACATGCCGTATTAGGCGAACTTTTATTTGTGCTTAAGTGCTGACAAGCTGCTATCAGCCCGGGGTTATGCATCCCTCTTAATAATCGCATCGCCACAGCTTGTATAAGTTCCTAGTAAAAACATGCCACAAAATAGTCGCCGATTATACTTGCTCAGGAGGGGAAGATTCAATCAACTCAGACCACAGCTAGCTAATAGAAATGAAAAAAGCCACATTTCTTTGCAATCTAGGCAATTTACCGCCCGAATATTTAAGAAATGCAGCTTTCTATTTGCAGAATGAAAAGTAAGACTTATTCCCACCAACCTACTAGGTTCATATAAATTATTGTCGCTGGTGCAAGAATAAAGGTCAGAATACCAACGGTCTCATCGGTTGACTCTTCGTTATTCTCATTCACGCGAATACCGTTTTCCTTACCAGAAGTGTAATACTTACGCCCCTCACGGTAGGTAAAATATTTATCAGGATCTTCCATCTGATAGTTCCCTTCATTTTGGTAAGCAGGAACAAACTCGTCATCTTCTGCATAAGCCGAC
>NZ_LWGG01000758.1:0-10066 GCF_001635365.1 Oleiphilus sp. HI0128
CGTTTAGGACTTGTTCTTCCTAAAGGTGGTGAGGCCGTGCTTACTCGCGTCAAGGCTCATTGTTTGGAAGCTTTAGGCTGGGATGAGCCTCGTTGGGATCAGGAGGNGAGCAGGTATCAGCGTATTATTAGTGCTCATTATTCTCTTCCTGTCGAAGAAGCCAAAAAAGAAGAGCGGGTGGTGTGATGAGCGAGCAGTATATCTTCACCATTGATAACGGTACTCAAAGTGTTCGGGCCATAATATTTGATACCCAAGGTAATTTGATCGCTAAGGGCAAACAAGAGCTCGAGCCTTACTTCTCTAGCCAGCCGGGCTGGGCTGAACAAGATCCAGAGTATTACTGGTCTTCATTAAAAAAAGCTTGCGATAAACTATGGGCTGCAGCTGATATTGATCGTTCCAGGATTATTGCAGCAACGGTCACCACGCAGCGCGGTACGGTCGTTAATGTTGATGAGCAGGGAAGGCCTGTGAGGCCAGCCATTGTCTGGCTAGACCAGCGTAGGGCAGAGGTAAAAGGGGATGTGCCCGGTTTTTGGAAGTGGTTGTTTAAAATCGCCGGGGTTGAAGATGTTGTACATCGATTTCGAGAGAAATCGCAGGCATTATGGATTTCCCAGAGCCAGCCTGAAATATGGCGCAAGACACATAAGTTTCTGCTGTTATCAGGCTATTTGAGCTTTAAGCTAACGGGAGAATTTAAAGACTCTGTTGGTGCCCAGGTTGGTTACATTCCCTTTGATTATAAGAAGTTAAAGTGGGCTGCTGAATCAGACTGGCGTTTTAAGATTTTGCCTTCTTTGTGCAAAGACATGTTACCTGAGCTGGTAGATCCTGGGGAATCATTAGGTGCTTTGACCAAAGAGGCAGCAACTCATTTGGGGCTAGATGAAGGCTTACCTATCATTGCCTCGGCGTCTGATAAAGCCTGCGAGATTATCGGCTCTGGCGGCAACCGGCCTGATATCGCTTGTATGAGCTATGGCACGACAGCGACAATCAATACAACTAACTCTAAACATATTGGACCGATTAAATACATGCCGGCTTATCCGGCTGCAATTCCAAAGTACTTTTCATCCGAGATTATGATTTATCGCGGTTTTTGGATGGTGAGTTGGTTCAAAAAAGAGTTTGGCCTACGAGAGCAAAAGATAGCCGAAGAGAGAGGCATAGAACCTGAACAGTTATTTGATGAACTGGTGAACCAGGTTCCGGCGGGCTCGATGGGGCTTATGTTGCAACCATACTGGTCACCGGGTGTGCGCGACCCTGGGCCGGAGGCAAAAGGCGGTATTATCGGGTTTGGTGATGTGCATACTCGCTCCCATATCTATCGCGCTATTCTGGAAGGTTTGGCTTACGGCTTAAAGGAAGGCATGCAGCGTCTGGAAAAGCGAAACGGGCTTAAGGTGAAAACCTTGCGTGTCTCGGGGGGCGGCTCTCAAAGTGATGCCGCGATGCAATTAACTGCTGATGTCTTTGGTATGCCTGCAGAAAGACCTCACACCTATGAAACCTCTGGCTTAGGGGCTGCCATTGATGTTGCTGTTGGTTTAGGCGTTTATGCAAGCTTCGATGAAGCCATTGAGAATATGGCGCGTGTTGGCAAGGTGTTTCAGCCAAACCCTGAACGAGTTAAGTTGTATGCTCGTTTGTATAAAGAAGTTTATTTGAAGATGTATCCCCAGCTGCAACCACTTTATAAGACAATTCGCGATATTACAGGTTACCCTGAGTAGTTTGGGATCTGTATTTCAATAGTAGACAGTATAAAAATGAAAGAGTAGACTCATATTTCTGGTTAAAAAAAGATCAGTGTTGTTCTTATTCCGTTGTAAAAATTTAAAAATAAAAAGCAGGGATTAATGAATGAAAAAATATACTCGAAATACCATTTTATACTCAGCGCTCACCGTTTCGTTTGTTGCAAGCTATTGGATTGTTCGGCAAGACGCCCAGCAACTCGACCCTTTAGTTTCAGATGTGCCCTTGATCGAAATTAATGAGCAAGCCTCGGAAGGCTTTAACACCCCTCGTCAGCCGAGTACCGTACTCGTTAGCCGCTACGACCCTTAGGAGGAATAAGCCTCGTACTTAGCTTGTACGAGGCTTATTGTCAGCTTGCCCTTAAGTAAATAGCGCTTTTATCTCAGGTACGCAAGAGCCACAATTGGTGCCAGCTTTACAGACTTTTCCAACTTCCTGTGGGCTTGTTAGTTGGTGTTCCTTTATTGCCGTTTGAATGGTTTTTTTCCCGACATTAAAGCAGGCGCATATGATTTTACCGACATCCGGCGTACCTATGGGTGGTTTGCCTGTTAATAAAGCCATGCGGCTTTCTGTATCTAAGGTTTCAGGGTGCTTATCGGTATGACTAAATAATGAGGCGATCCAGCTTCGCTCGGGTAGTTGGTAGTTCGAACCTACGATGAGCACAGCTTGAAGTATGCCTTCATTAAAGCAGGCGGTTCGAAATAATCCTTGATGCTCATCTTGATAGGTTTGCCACTCTAGCTCTCCTGAGTGGATTCTGATTTGACTGGACAGATGGGTTTGCCAGTGCTTGATTTGCCGCCTTCCTGCAAGTTCGTAATGGAAGTAGCCATCGCCTTTGATGAGTACGGTGTAGTCAATGCCATCAAGAATTAAAGGGTGACGTGAAATAACAAAACCGTGCCAGTTGGTTTGGTAAGCTTTGATGCTAACCGGCGTGTGCTTGCTTTCGGGTTGGAAGGATATTGGATCAATCTCTGGGTTAACGACTACTCCAACGCGCCCCTGGCTGCTGAATTGAGAGGTCCAGTGCATGGGGACAAATAGCTCTCCCTGCGGAAGGCGTTTAGTGACCTCCACTCGTGCAAGCATGCTTCCCCAATGACTTTCTATTTCAGCTATATCGCCCTGACTTAAACCGAACTTATGAGCGTCTTCAGGAGTGATCTCGACATAGGGCTCCGGCTTATGCTGGTTTAGCCTCGCTGATAAGGCAGTGCGGGTCATGCTATGCCATTGGTCTCGAACCCGTCCGGTATTCAAAGCAAGGGGCCAGGCCTCTGACAATGAGTTAACAGGTGGGCGATGTCTGAGTGCTATGAGTTTGGCTTTGCCGGAGGCGGTAAAGAAACCTCCTTCAGAAAAAAATCGTTTTACACCATTCGGGTGAGTGTTGTTTACGGGCCATTGCACAGGTTCTAGCGAGTCGTATTGTTCGTCACTAAGCTCTGCCAAGCCAGAGATATCGAAATCTCTAGGCCGTTGTTCAGCCGTATTTTTAAAGCCTGTTAGTGCTGCATGTTCCCGAAAAATATCGGCAGCAGATTTAAAATTAAATGCTTCGTGGTAGCCCATGGCTTTGGCTACTTGGCAGATAATCCACCAGTCGGGCTTGGCTTCACCTGCTGGTGGTAGCAGCGCTCGTTGGCGCGAAATTCGTCGTTCGGAATTGGTGACAGTACCGTCTTTTTCGCTCCAGCCCAAAGCGGGCAGTTTGACTTCGGCTCGATCTAAGGTATCCGCATGAGCGACACAGTCAGACACAACGACGAAGTCACATTGTTCAATGGCTTTCCTTACTTTTTCTGCATTGGGAAGGCTGGCGACCGGGTTGGTTGCCATGACCCATAGGGCTTTGATCTTTCCTGATGCGACGGCGTCGAAGAGCTCAATCGCTGGCATGCCTGGTGTATTGGCAAGGTTTGGGGTATTCCAGAACTCACTAAGTAGGCTTGTGTCCTGTTCATTAAACTCTAGGTGAGCCGCGAGTTGGTTTGCTAGACCGCCAACTTCACGCCCCCCCATTGCATTGGGTTGCCCCGTTAATGAGAAGGGGCCGCTGCCAGGTTTTCCAATGCGCCCTGTTGCTAGGTGACAGTTGAGAATGGCGTTAACTTTGTCAGTGCCGGACGAAGACTGATTGACCCCTTGGCTATATAGGCTCAATGTTTCTTGTGTATCACGAAACCATTCGAAAAAAGTCTTGATGATGTGGGGGGCAACATTACACTTCTCGGCGACAGTTGAAATATTGAAGGCATCTTGCTGCGCAGCCAAAATACATTGATCAAAGCCTTCAGTATATCGTTCGAGGTAGTCATTATCGATTACTCCCTCTTGATATAAGAAGGCGAGTAAGCCGTTAAACAAGGCGACATCACTACCCATTTTCACTGGAATATGCAGGTCGGCAATATCGCAGCTATCGGTCTTTCGAGGGTCAATAACGACGAGCTTCATGTCCGGGTTTGTTTCTTTGGCTTTTTTGATGCGTTGGAACAGTACCGGGTGGCACCATGCTGCGTTAGAGCCTATCAGAACAACTAGCTTAGAGAGTTCAAAATCTTCATAGCAGTTGGGAACCGTGTCGCTGCCGAAGGCGCGCTTATGGCCAACGACGGAGGAAGACATGCATAGACGGCTGTTAGTGTCGATATTGGCGCTGCCAATAAACCCTTTCATCAGCTTATTAGCGACGTAATAATCTTCGGTTAAGAGCTGGCCAGAAGCATAAAACGCAACGGACTCGGGGCCATATTGATCGATAGTTTCTTTAAATCGGGTAGCGACATGATTGATAGTCTGATCCCAGCTGGCCGTTTTCCCTTTGATAATGGGCTTCAATAGCCTGCTAGATAGATCTAGGGTTTCACCTAGTGCCGAGCCTTTTGAGCAGAGACGGCCAAAGTTAGCTGGGTGGTGCGGGTCGCCTTGTATTGTCACGTCCCTGTTATCAGCGTGTGTTGTTGCAATAATGCCGCAGCCTACACCACAGTAGGCGCAGGTGGTCTTTATTTCCTGCGGTTTTGTGCTTGTCTCTGTTGAGTTGATCATTTGAGTCATCTTGATGTTCCTAACCCGCTAAATCTAAGGTGGTAGTTTGCTTGGCGGTTTGAAAGTAGCCTTGGCCGAATATCAAAAACTCTCTCATGTCTTCGATATTGCAGCGCTGTTCAAGTAAGCTTTGATACCATGAGCCGTCTTTGGTATCGCCATATAGAACAACGCCTATGATGTGCCTATCTTTGATAACAAGCTTTTTATATACCTTGGCAGAAGGATCAGAAAAACGGATTTCCTCGCTTTCTTCATCACCTAAGAAATTACCGAGTGAGAATAAGTTAATACCGGTTACTTTTAATTTGGTCGCACTGGGGAGAGTCTTGTATTCCGCAACACCGTGGCCACTGAGGTGATTAGCACATACTCTGGCTTGCTCGAACAAAGGTGCTACCAGGCCAAAAGTGTCGCCTCTATGCTGAATGCACTCCCCCACAGCATAGATGCTAGGGTCGTACGTTTGTAATGTATCGCTGACAACAATGCCTTTTTCACAATGTAAGCCCGCTTTCTCAGCCAGTTCAAAATTTGGCCTGACGCCAATCGCCATAACAAATAAGTCGCAGTCGAGCTCACTTCCATCGGCAAAGCGAACGGCTCTAACATGCCCTGAATCATCTGCAAGAAGCTCTTCTGTCTCGGCCGGCATTTTAAACTTAACGTTTCGGCTTGTGAGTTCCTGCTGGAGTAAGTGACCGGCTGTCGCATCGAGCTGTCTGTTAAGGAGCACTTCCTTGCTATGAATAACGGTAACGTGCATGCCTCGCTGCGCAAGGCCGTTGGCTGCTTCAAGACCTAGTAGCCCGCCGCCTAAGACCACTGCATTCTTTTTTGTCTCGCTATAGGCAAGCATCTTATTGACATCATATAT
Organism: Oleiphilus sp. HI0128; assembly: GCF_001635365.1. Taxonomy (NCBI): domain Bacteria; kingdom Pseudomonadati; phylum Pseudomonadota; class Gammaproteobacteria; order Oceanospirillales; family Oleiphilaceae; genus Oleiphilus; species Oleiphilus sp. HI0128. The sequence continues at coordinate 5,711 of NZ_LWGG01000758.1, forward strand.
ATCGCGAAAGGCGATCACACCTTCGAGTTTGCTTCCTGGAATAGGAAGAATAAAGGGTTTAGAGCCTGTTGCTATCAGTAGTCTGTCATAACGTGCTTGAGTGCCATCACGTGCTGTGACGCAACGTTTGCTTCTATCGATATCAATAACCAGCTTATCTGCTCCGGAATACAGGGTTATATTATGGTCGTGATACCATTGCCGGTCATGAATAATGATATCTTCAATGGACTTTTCTCCACAGAGTACGGGGGATAGCATGATTCGGTTGTAGTTGCCGTAGGGCTCAGCACCAAAGACCGTAATATCAAACTTTTCAGGAGAGGCGCTGACTAACTCTTCTACAGCTTTCATTCCAGCCATGCCGTTTCCGATTACCACAAGCTGCTGCTTCATCTCTAATCTCCGTACTGCCGTGTTATGAATGCTATAATCAATACATTGCTAATTTTTGCAAGTTATCGCAGCAATTTATATACCATTGGAGGTATGATTCTAACTCAACATGGTTAAGTACGCTGCAAGTCTCTTTAATAAGGCACTTAAGATTGACTTAGCTTAAGTTCATATACGGTTCACGGATGGATTAGTTTTGCACTATTTTGGTTCAACGTGTGGGTTGTTTGATGCGCCAAGGTCGATATAAAAATAATTATAGAATGTTTCATCGTTTGCTTGTTTTTATCTGTGTGTTGTTATCGTGGCGCATTTCTTATGTCGATGCTAATGAACTCAAAAAGACCGACATCGCCTTGCCAGCTTCCTATGAGGGTGACTCAAGCGCTCAAGATGAGATAGCAGAGGGCTCCCCTTACTTCGATAATTCGACTATCTCCTGGATTGAAACAAAACGCAGAGCATTGGCCGGAGATATCGTTGCTTTAGGCGCATATATTGATGGTTTGATGGGTGATCTAGAAGCCATTTCAGATCACAATCAAAGTTATGTAAAACTTTATTTGGGCTTAGGTGAGTCGAAATACTATGGGACAGAAGCGCTTCATAGATTGCGTTTTAGTTTAGATTTACCCATAACAAAAAGACGTTTTCGTTTTATTTTGGAAAGTGAAGATGAAGAAGCAGAAAACTCCGTGGATCAGGAGAGTACTAGGTCCTCCTTGAGTGAAGAGTCCGGTGAGGATGGCATTAATGCAAGTTTTAGGCTTTTATTTGATGCACGCCATTGGGATCGCCTTTCCTTTGACTGGGGGCTTAAAGCAAATTTGGACCCCGATATATTTTCAAGGGCTCGAGGAATTCGTAGCTGGAGTTTGTCAGAAAAGTGGTCATTAACTTTCTCTCCAGAGTTGTTTTGGTATGAAAGCCGGGGGGCAGGAGCCCGATCATCTTTCGATTTTGATCGCTTGGTTGGTGACTTTTATCTGCTTCGTCTACAGTCTTCCGTTGTTTGGTATGAAAGGTACGGACACAGGCGATACGTTCAAAACCTTGCTTTTTTCCATGACATCAATCAGCGGCGAGCGCTGGAATACTCGTTTGGATTTTCTGCCGATGAACGACAGCATCATACCGTTGTATCAGAGTATTTTGCGCAAATTCGCTATCGACGTAATTTGTATAAAGGCTGGTTTTTCTATCAGTTGAATATTGGCACAACATTTCCTAGGGAATATGAATATAAAACTAACCCTTTTATCGGTATCAGGTTTGAAATTTTGTTATCTGATGACCTGGAGAAAGTGCTAAGAACACGCCTTTACTAAAGCGGACAGACACAAAAAAAGGCTAAGTTCATAAAAACTTAGCCCTAAATTGCTTGAAGATAAGCAAAACGAAAATGATGAAGAACTTGTAAATAGCTTTGGATAATAGCAGCCCGAAAAAACAGCGGAGGTACAACAAAACCCTCCGCTAACGGGGGATACTACTCAAATCCACGAAAATAATTCTAGGTTATAAGAGGCCGTAACAATATAGTTTTTGAGTAAGGTCTTGTAAGGGATTGTGTTGCTATTGTGAGGTGCTGTGATGTGATGTACTAGCCTGCTAGCGAGCCTATAGACGGCTCGGTCTACAGGCTTTGGCAGTCTACTTATATTGAATAAATAACGAAAACGGCAGGCGGAGGGTTTCACCCCTAGCATGATCAACCCCTTGCCGTGCTATCCCATTTTGGAGTATTAATCGGGCTATTTACAGTATGCTAGTGTTCGGCTCATTCTTCCAGCGAGAGATTACAATCGTGTCTGTTTCAATTGCCTGGCGCATTTGCTGTTGGCAGCCTTCTTCTATGTCACTTACGCGCGGCACTGAGGCACTATCATCAACTGTACAAATACATGATGCGATTTTGACTGACACATAACCGGAAGCTGTGCGGAAAGATTTTAGATTTATACCATCATGAATGCGGCGATAAGAACTGATAGAGCAATGATCTATGTTGCCAAAGTTAGCGATGATCGCGTATTGATGTTCTGCAACGCGGCAAAGAACATCTAAGGGGCGAATTAGGCTTCTTAAGCGGCGCGTTATACCTAGTGCGACTTCTTCACAGGTCATGTGGTTGTGCTGCTTTTTGATGACAGGCCAGTTTTTGATATCAATTAGCATGTAACTAATTGCGCCACCACGAGACTCGGTGTGCCTCAGAAAGTTTGCTAAAGTCTCTTGCGCGAGACGTTTATTACCAATACCTGTTTCAATATCGACAATATTCTTTTCTTCGAGGTGTTTATTGTTTTCAATGAGCAAATGATTTGCAGACAGTAAAGTATTCTGTCGCTCTGACATTCTGTCTGCGGCATACACGCGAGGAAGAAGTTGCTTAGACATTTCTGACTTGAAGATGAAGTCGTCGATACCTTTGTCGAAGGCTTCATTTAGAGCGCTGCTACCTTCTTTCGCTGTCAAGAGTATTACATAAGTAAAGTGGTTGTTTTGCTCATCTAACTGCCGGACTTGAGCTGTTAACTCTAAGCCATCAATTTCTGGCATTAACCAATCTGCAATGAGTACACTAGCTTGGCGCTTGTCTAGCATCGCTAGGGCTGTGTTGGCATCGTTGGCGATGCGGACGTCTCTATAGCCTGCTTTGCCAAGCGTTTTGGCTATGATTGTGCTGCTGAATTTTGTGTCATCCACTACTAGAATGGAAAGATCGAGATTGGGCATGAGTCCAGGTCCTTATCCGAGTCTCTGATTCTTCAATACGATATACAAATCCGTTTACTATTTCGGCTATCGCGTGTAGCGCTAAGCGCTTATGGTCAGCGTGCTTAGTTGCTACAAAATTCTACTGCGAGAAAAAGTTACTCAGCTTTATTATTGTTTCCCCAGTTTAGACGTGTTTTTAGCTTTGTGCGAAAGTCATTTACAAGAGATTCTCTTGAAACTGATTTTTCAAGTAACTACTCAAGTCACTACCCGCTATAATGGGGAAAATTTATTGTTAATGATACGCGGGAGTATACCATGCCATCTTTTGATACGGTCTCAGAACTTGACATGCATGAGGTCACAAATGCAATTGATCAAGCAAAACGTGAACTAGGTAACCGTTGGGACTTTAAAAATGTTCAGGCCGATATTGTTGTCGAAGGGACACGAGTCACTTTTTCAGCCGAGCAGGACTTTCAGCTTGAACAGCTTATCGAAATGCTGCAGATGGCATTTGCTAAACGAAAGCTTGATGTTCGTTCTCTGACTGAGGCGGGTGACAGTAAAGCGGGCAAGTTAGTTAAAAGAAGTTTTGATATCAAACAGGGAATTGATAAAGATGTTGCACGAAAAATGGTTAAGATGGTGAAAGAAGCCAAGCTTAAAGTTCAGGTGGCAATTCAAGGTGATAAAGTTCGTGTTACGGGTAAAAAACGAGATGACTTGCAAGAAGTGATGCGCTTCTTCAAAGAATCGGATCTTGATATTCCGCTGCAATTCAATAATTTTAGAGATTAAGCTTAGAACGCTGAATCGGCTGTTGCTTCCTTTAGGGTGCTTTTATCTTCAATTCGCGATGAAAATATAAAAATATGTCTCAAGCACACTTAGGCTGGCGCCAGTCTTTAAGCTCTCTAAAGCACCCTCGGGTTCTGTCGATGCTGTTCTTCGGGTTTTCGGCAGGAATTCCCTTACTGTTAATATTTTCTTCGCTGTCTTTATGGTTGCGTGAAGCAGGGGTCGAACGCTCGACGGTTACTTATTTTAGCTGGGCGGCTTTAGCCTATTCTTTCAAATTCTTATGGGCGCCACTTGTTGATCGCCTTCCTGTGCCTTTGCTAACAGCCAGAATGGGGCGTCGAAGAGCATGGTTATTGATTTCCCAGCTAGCTGTTATGTCTTCTATCGCAATGATAGCTGCCGTTAACCCGGCTCAAGAAAGTGCTTTGAGCGTTA
>NZ_LWGG01000759.1:0-7472 GCF_001635365.1 Oleiphilus sp. HI0128
TTGAAGTAAAGGGTAGTTAGAATAACGATCAAGCTAGCAAGAGGTAGAGAATATTCTGGTATTGATAATTGCTGTGTCAGTGTCCCGGCGTTAAGGAGGTGCAGGGTGATAATCCCAGATACGAAAATAGCAATAGTGCAAGCGAGCTGGTTAAATCTGGTTGAAGCCCACATTAAGATTGGAATGATTAGAAGTATAAAGTGAGGCTTTTCCTTGGTGGTAAAATAAATGCTGAGGATCGAGATTGAAAGCCAAACAAACCACTCTAAAGGATGTGTGTTTTGCTTGATACGTTGTGCATGGTTTTGTGCCGCGAACACGATGCTTGGAATGGTGGTCAGACTAATAACATTGGAAATCCAGAAGTAGGCTATTACCCTTAGGTCTAGTGTGCTGTCGCCGTCATTGGTGAGCAAGCTGACACCGAGCAATGTGCTGATTAAGGCGCTAATTATTACGCTGTGGGAAATATAAAGGATCAGGTTTTTACTGTTTGATAAAGGATTACCCTTGGTAATAGAGAGCTGGAATGACTTCCGGAGCACATAACTTTGCATGCAAAGGCTTAACGAAAACAGTACTGCAGTACTAAGTTCTATATCACCGTCAAACCATGCGTTAGATGCTTGTGATAAAGCGACTGGGGCTAGGAATATTGCGGGTAGACTGACTAGGCCGAAGCAATAAGTAAGAGAGAGTGATAAACCGTAGGCTATGCTGACGTAGGGCATGGCATTCTGAAGTGTCGATCCGTCATTTATAAATAATTGGTCAAAACCTAAAGCAATAAACAACAGGGTGAGACTTATGAAAAATGCGGGTATGCCGTGAATGCGAGCGCTAGAGATTTCTGGCTTAAAACTTAGATTATTTGCATTCATTGAAAGTAAAGCCAGCTTAGCTCGAAGGTGAAATTATATAATGGGCCGCATGGTAAATATGGTGGATTGTCTTCTTGTTTTATGACGAATTTAGCTGTCTGAAGACATCACCATAATGATGAATCTATTCTATCTGTAATAGCCAAATGATTGTCTAACTGAAGTGTTTCGGTATGTAAATTTATGTAAGCTGGCGTTTTTCTGTTTAGATATCAATCCGCATTGAAAGGTCGATAGATTTGCAGTCTTTTGTCAGTGCGCCGATTGAAATAAAGTCTACTCCCGTTTCAGCAATTGGGACTAGCGTTTCATTGGTTATGCCGCCAGAAGCTTCAAGCTTGGCTTGGCCTTTATTTAGTTTTACGGCCTCGTTTAAAGTGCTGATAGGGAAATTGTCGAGCATGACGATATCAGCCTGAGCTTGTAAGGCTAGTTGCAACTCTTGTATAGATTCAACTTCAACTTCGATGGGCTTTCCGGGAGCTAGTTGCTGAGCTTTGTTAACTGCCTGTCCAATGCCGCCGCAGGCCATAATGTGATTTTCCTTGATTAGGAAGGCGTCATAAAGGCCAATGCGATGGTTGTGGCAGTCTCCGCAGGTAACGGCATGCTTTTGTGCTAGGCGCAGTCCAGGTAGGGTCTTACGAGTATCCAGAAGCTTTACTTGAGTGTGTGCAACCAGGTTTGCGTAGTGTTTAGCTGTCGTTGCAGTGCCAGAAAGTGTTTGCAGAAAATTAAGTGCGGCACGTTCTCCGGTTAGAATGGATCGGGCAGAGCCACTAACAGTAAAGAGAGTTTCGTTTTGTGAAGCGTTGTCTCTGTCATTGACGAACCACTTAATTTCAAGGGTTGGATCAATTGCATGAAAGACGGCGTCAACCCACTTTGTACCGCAAATAATCGCACTTTCACGGGTAATTACTTTCGCGCAAGCCTGTTTGTCGGCATCAATTAGCTGAGCAGTTATATCACCGGAGCCGACATCTTCCGAAATTGCAGCGTTAACGTTATTTTCGATGGCTTTTGAAAGTAATTCGTTCATATTTTGGCTCAAGCTGTTCAGGCTGGGTCTGGTGAATACAAAGGATGCTTAAAATTAAAAAAAGTCGAAAGTATTGCTTACTTTTATTTAGCGGCGCCATTATATAGATTATTTCGGATAATGCTAAGTGGCTTAGCTTGTTCTCGTTCACTATATTGTTAGTCGAGTAGTTGTTGTGCTGGGTTCAATAATTCACATTTTTTGTGAACTGGTTCAAGCGGAAACAAAATGTGACAGTAGTCATAATATTGACTCGCTATAATGCAAATAAATGTTAAATAATTGACTCTTAGCAAGTGGGCAGTTGGGGTAATTATGGCAGAGCCAAAGATAGTAGGGATTCACGGCGGCAAAACTATTTCAGGAGTATCCGCTAAACCGCTACCGAAGTTAGTCATTGTCGTTAGAGATAATTTTAGACTTAAAGTGCAGGATTTATTACGTCATTTGTTTGATGGTGCGGATGATGCGCTGTTTGAAATGGCCGACAAAGCGGGCACTAATGGTGACCAAGCGTTGTATTTCGATGCGATGAGAGAGCTTCGTTTACAGAAGCGCCATATCGCAAATGCCGTTGTAAAGCAGTTGTTGACTAATTTCAATTCGCTTACAAGTGGTCCACAGGTGAGCGGCCCGTCTGGTGACTCGATAGATTCATTGGATCTTATTGATAAGGATGAACTTGAGGTTAATGTCGCAGTTGATGCGATGGTGTCGCGGCTTAATCAAGGTATTGGCACGGTGCTCGAGGAGCTTAGTGCTCGGATTTCCTTTATACTTGATGAGAGTGAAGTATTTTCTAAAGACTTTCCCGCGTCCCCGCATAAGCTATGTGATGCCTTTGCAAAAGCATGTGACTGTCTCGATTTTGGCATCCGAGCAAAGCTTATCGTGCTTAAACTATTTGAACGCTATGTACTGTCGAAAATGGCGGCAGTATATAAAGATTGCAATCAGCAGTTAAGGCAGTCAGGTGTACTTCCCGCATTAACGATCGGTATTGGCAAAACAGCGCGTACAAATAGCAGCAAGGCTGTTGAAATGCTCAATAATGTGTCAAAGACGGATACGATTAAATCAAATGGTCAGCTCGAGAATGCTACGCCTGATATCAATGGCTTTGATTCTTCAAGTGTTCCAACGCTCGGTGAAAATCAGTACCTTTCTCAGGGTACAGCTTTCGGTGAGTTGCGCTCTCTTCTTCATTCAGGTCAGCCCGCAAGTTCAATCGATGCAGGTGTTGGTGGTATGTCTAATATCATTCCGCAAACCAATATTATTCAGCAATTATCGGCGCAGCAAAATCGGTTCTCTGGCCAGATTTCAGGTGATCAATTAGGTGGATATCAGCGTGTTGATTTTCGTAGTTTGTTATCAAGCTCGAGCGAATCTTCTGAGGGAGGGGCAATTTCCTCAGTGGACTCCGATGTCATTTCCCTAGTTTCAATGTTGTTCGATTTTATTCTTGATGATCGTCAGCTTCAGCCCGTTATGAAAGCGTTAATTGCAAGGCTTCAAATTCCTATACTTAAAGTAGCGATGCTAGATAGAAGCTTTTTTGATCGTGGCGGGCATCCTGCTAGAAAACTTCTGAACGAAATAGCTGCTGCTGCACTTGGTTGGACCGAAACAAGCGGTAGTAAGTCAGATAGACTGAAGGGAAAAATCGAAGCTGTCGTTGATAAAGTGCTAAACGATTTCGATGACAATCTAGATATTTTCCAAAGCTTATTAGATGATTTCATTAAATTTATAGTGATTGAAGATAAGCGTGGTCAACTTGTTGAGCAGCGCACAAAAGATGCTGAGAAGGGAAAAGCAGCCAATGACCTAGCCAAGAAGGCGGTTGATAATGCTTTAAATGCAATTTTGGCTGATCAGCAAGCAAGAGCGCGTAATGTACCAGAATGTGCAGAAGCTTTTCTTTCAAAAGCGTGGAGTAGGGTGCTTAATTACACATACCTAAACGGTGGTGTCGACTCAGAGAGTTGGAAGGCTGAAATTGCCTTGGTTAAAGATTTGATTTGGACGGTGAGCCCAGACAAGGAGGAGCTTGATGTTCGAGGCAAGTTATTGAAAACGATTCCTCGTGTTATGAGGAAGTGTCGGGAGGGGCTCAATCGGATCATGTATGATCAGTTTGAGGCGAAAACCCTATTGGCCGATATCGAAGCTCAGCATGTTAATGTCTTGAATAACTTGCAAACATACGAAGAGTTTGCCAAGTCTGCAATGGACGATAACGCCATTGCTGAGTTGGTTCAGGATACGCTTGAAATTGAACAAGACTTTAACGATTTTAAGCAATCTAGCGTTGAAGCCGAAAAGCCGGTCAAGCCTGCGCCTAAAGCTGCCTCTAGAGAAACAAACTCCGACAGTAAACCTGTCTCACCCAGTGAGCAAGGCACCGGTGATAACGCAGAAACGGAATCAAGTGTCGAGCCTACGCGTGCCGAAACGGTTCTAGAAGAAGATTTGAGTGCTAGTGCGAGCGATTCCATTCTTGATGCATTTAGTAAGCAGGTGGAAAGAGCTAGCATTGGCACCTGGTTTGAGGTTTCAAAGGAAGGACGTCCTGAACGTTGTAAACTTGCTGCACACATTAAGGCTATTGATAAGTTTGTTTTCGTTAATCGATCCGGCATCAAAGTAATGGAGCAGGATAAAAGTGGTTTTGCATCCCTGCTAAGAAATGGAGAGCTTCAAGTTCTAAATGATGGTTTATTGTTTGATCGTGCCTTAGAATCGGTGATCGGGAGTTTACGCGGAGCTAACTAGGTATGAAAATTTGTAATGGTTGGTTGGCTGGTGCTCGGAAGTGCCCGTCACCCAATTATAATGAGCGCCCTCAAGCTGCGCCGATCAACTTACTAGTCGTTCATAATATATCATTGCCACCGAAGTCCTTCGGCAATAATTACATCGAGCTTTTTTTCCAAAACTGTTTGCCAGTTGGTGAGCATCCGTATTTCGAGACAATTCGCGATCTTCAGGTCTCGTCACACTTCCTCGTTAAACGCAACGGAGAAATAGTCCAGTTTGTTTCCTGTAATGACCGTGCCTGGCATGCCGGACAGTCAAGCTTTTGTGGTCAGGAAAACTGTAATGATTTCTCGATAGGCGTTGAGCTGGAAGGCGCTGATGACATACCGTATCAAGCGATTCAGTATTCGCAGCTTGCCGCTCTAACTAATGCAATTCAGGAAAGCTACCCTGAAATTACGAAAGAGCGTATAACGGGTCATGAACATATCGCTCCACAGCGGAAAACAGACCCAGGCCCTGCTTTCGATTGGACGCTGTATCGAAACTCTATAGAGAACCCCCTTGTTTAAATGCGCCGCTGTTTAAGGTGCTTAATGATAAAGCGGGCGGGCGAAAACATTGCTTTGTGTGTGTCATTTACCGGTGGGATGCCGCCGCATATTTCGTGAGCAATAAGTTCTGCGGCGACGGGGCTTGTTAATGCGCCTTTGGAGCCGTGTCCAACGTTGACGTAAAGACCTTGATAGTAGTGTCCATAAAGATGTTTGCAGCTGTTGGCGCCAACTCGAAGTTTGGCAAAGGTCTCTTTCATTTGTTCAAAATTTGGAGCGAGCCCAACGATTGGAAGGTAGTCAGGAGTGGTGCAACGAAGGCCGGCGTTACTTTTTACATCATAGTCATTCAGGCTTTTATCTTCAGTGTTCTTATCCGAAATCCATGATGGGTTCCAGTGCTGAATTGCTTCGAAGTTCTTTTCATTGTCTTCTGCATTAGTGCTTTCATTATTTGAGTCCAAATCAAAGGTCGCGCCAAAGTGGTGCCAACCAGAAACAGATGGGCATAGGTAGCCTTCTCCTGTTAACACACACTGCGTAGATTTGATTTCCTCGCTATTCTGCTTAGATCTTATCGATGTAACTTGCCCGCGCAAGGGCTTGGTTGGCAGGTGTGCTAATTGGGGAAAACTCTTGGTGTCATTAGAGTTTGCAATGACAAGATGCCTTGTGTGAAAAAGGCCTGAATTTGTTTCTATGGTCCAGCTTGAGTCTGTATTTTGGCTGATCTGCTTCGCTTCGCAGTTGTAAAATGGAGTGATGGTAGCCTGTGACTTAGCTGGCTTATCGCTAAGTAGTATTTTTGCGTAGACTTTAGGGTCAAGCCAGCCCGCATTCTCAAACCACAAGCCGCCACAGGAGTGTTTCAAGCCAGACTTTTCTGAGGATTCATCAGCGCATATTGGCCGTATAAAATTGGTTGGCAGTTTGGTGTTATTAGCAAAGCGGGTTTGCTTGGCCGCTTCCTTATCACTCCATGCTAGCTGCAGTAAACCGCAAGGGTGCCAGAATTCATTATCAAAGTTTGCCTGTAGCCGCGGGTAATAGCGTAAGCTGTAGGCAAGGCAATGCTCTACGAAGTTAAACGTTTTGTTTCTCTCACTGGGAAACTTTGCGTACATTACCAGTTGGCTCTGGCCGCTGGCACCAGAAACAGGTGCTGGGCGAGTATCTATTATCGCAACATCCAGCCCGCGTTGATACAGCGCTGAAGCAGTGCTGATACCCGCTAAACCGGCCCCAATAATAACGGTATCGAAAGACTTGGACACGTCTTTATCTAAGGCGGCAGCCGTAGAGTTCTTAACGGAATTCTTTATCAGTGTTTGTGGGTAGGCCCAATTTGTTTTGCTTAAAGGTAAGTGACCGGTAGAACTGAGGTCTTGTTTTGTAATAGAGCCAAGAAGCATCTCTCGTTTTTTGCCAAAGCCTTTCTGGCGCTTAACACTGAAACCTGCCGATTCTAGCCCTCGTCTTACAGCTGACGCAGCGGCGAAGGTGGAAAAAGTGGCTCCGTCAGATGATAGTCTGGCAACTTCTTTAAAAAGAGCAGGTGACCACATTTCCGGGTTCTTATTAGGGGAAAAACCGTCCAGGTACCAGCAATCTGCCATAAAACGGTATTCATCCAGGGACTCATAAATATCCCCAAAAACCAGTGTGAGGATGACTCGGCCACACTCGAACTTCAGTGTGTGGTGTCCTTTTATAGTGAAAGGATAGTCGTCGCATAGTTGGGAAGATAAATCTGCAAGCTCAGGCCATTTACTCAAAGAGTTTCTAAGATCTGATAGAGATAGTGGGTGTTTTTCGAATGAGATGTAGTGAAAGTCACGACGGCCTTTTTCTTCACAGGCCAGCCATTGTCGCCAGCTTAAGAGAAAGTTTAGCCCGGTACCAAATCCTGCTTCAGCGACGATAAAGGGTTTTAGTGCGAGGCTTTCACCTATTAGTCTAGATGCGAGTTGATTGGCTTCAATGAAAACATATTGGCTCTCTTTAAGGCCATCAACAAGCGAGAAGTAAACGTCATCGTATTCTTTCGAGGCTGGAATATCGCCTTCCCAGCCAAGATTAGCTACCGAAAAATTGTCGACTTCTCTATTCATATTTTATGGCTTGCTATTGCTTGGCTGTGGGTGCCGGACTTTCAGGCTCGGAGCTCGGTTCGGTAATTGTAATTGATTGAATGATTATTGTGTCTACGGGAATGTCTCGCATATAACCATC
>NZ_LWGG01000760.1:0-16604 GCF_001635365.1 Oleiphilus sp. HI0128
ATTCTGCATTTTCTGCCAAAGCAGGACTCGCCCCCAAGCTCAGGAAACAAACCGTAAACAGTGCTAAGAAGGGTGCCCTGAATGAAGCCGTTAAGGTTAACAAGATGCTGAACAAACTATTAGCTATCAAGCCTTGCATGCTTAAGCCCCCTTCAAGCGAATATAAACCAAGGCACCGGCACGTTTAACTGCACTGTTTATCGCAGTCGCCAGCCCATCACCATCGCGCTTAGGTATTGAGTGAAGTGCTGAGCCCTTAAAACCTTGAAATAGCTCCGCCCCTAATTCGAAAGGAAGTTCCTGTGACTCTAAAGCTTTAACTTGGCTAATATTCAAGTGACGATCTGTCGACATCAATAAGAAGAAGGTTTCATTCTTATATATCACAGGAAAGATGAGACTGGTCCCTATCGGACGACGATTTGCGACAGGGATGTATATCGTGTTCTCGTCTTCACCGCTAAGCCTTACACCCATGGCCTCAGCCCGCTTAAGGTCTTTCTCAGTTAAGGTGGCATCAAGCGGTTTCCAAGCTTCAGCCTTAGGAAATAACGTTTGCACTTCTTTTGGAATAATACTGGATAAATCAAGCCAATTTCCCGGTTTAGAAGGCAGCGAATTCGGATTACCCGGGTTAGATTTTTTGACCGCTTCAACACCGTTAGCGATACCATCTTTATCACTGTCCAGCTCGGCGATCAGTCTTAAGGCGGCTTTGTTTTTTCCCTGATCTTCAAAGGCCTGTCCGTAAAAGTTTAAAGGTGTACCGCCACCTTCTTTGTGGCAAGCGTGACAAGATGGCGTATAGCCATAGTGCTGCTTGTATTGACGCGCAAAGGCAGGCATCGCGTAAATGTTTGCGGCATTCAATATCAAAACCAAGGCGAGCGATAGCTGTATGGCCTTTTTCAACATCGCTACTTGAAGTATGTGCATTGATAATATTCTCTCGATTATTCCACGATAGTGATTAGTATAGATTAAAAGCTAAACAAGCTTGGCACCGTGTCTCGCATCAGCTGTAATTCATCACCCTCTTTCCCTTCGTCACTCAAAGCCTCGACAAGCATTTTATACTGCACAGAATCTCTTGGCGGCATTAAGGTACTTTCCTTATCAGTATTCTGATAACGCTCCCAGTCCAGAACGTCTCGAATTTCTGCTTTATCTTTGATCTTATCAAGCACAATTTGCTCGTTATCACCTGACATAAAATCAAGGCGCTTAGCAGGGTTACCTCGATGACAAGTGAAGCAATACTGCTCAAACAACTTAAGTTCTTGATATTCGTTTATCTCTAACTTAGGCGCGCTACTCACTCGTGGCAAAGACATGTCAGATGTATCTAAACAACAATACTGAAGATCCTTAGCTAATAAAGCCTTCATAGTTGCCACCCGAGAAAAAGGCTTTGCTTCAAAGAATTCAACCGGTAAGTCAGAAACTCTTTGCAAGATGGCGTCTATCTTGTAGCTATAGTGAGCGTTGAGTGTTTTCAAATCTGAGTCAGTGAAGAAACTGGCGATACCATAGACACCATCGATATCCGATTTACTTAGCGTTTGTTTTGGCTCCCGCTTCGTTAATGGGTCCTGCCTTGGTGGCAGAGGTGGTAGCTTTTCAAACGCATTGAGATCTTCATTGTCTTTGGCGCCGTCACCAAAGCTAATATCAGGAGTAAGGGTTGCGTATAGCCACTCGGTAAAGGTGTTTGACTCACCACTTGGGTCTCGATTAGCCAAGTCGGATTGTGGCACCTTAATGCCCGTCTCGGGATAAGTATTCGCCCAGAGCTTGAGTAAGGTATTCACCTCTTTACTCATTGAATCAAACAAGCCTGGCTGATCTGCGTAACGTAGAGCGAGTGACAATAGTGCACGTCGACACTCATTGCCTTCGACTCCACAAGCATCTAGCCATACGCGCTGGCTAGCTACATGAAAATTTCCAACATCAGTGAGTTCATCAAAACGCTCAGGCGTAGCCAGCGGTTGTTCAATGTCTACCCCCCAATAAGGCTCGTTACCTCTGGCCGCCTGTATACGTTTAGCAACACTTAACTGTCCATTGGTTTCTTGCCAAGGGCGCTGCGAGAAAATAGGCCCGCCCCCTTGGTGGCAGGTCAGGCAGATCGCTCGACGAGTATAGACAATTCTTGGCACACACCCTTCACAATAATTTTGCACCAGCTGAAACTCAAACCGCCCTGCGCCTTCATTGTAGCTAAGCACCTCTATTTCATTTGCCCCTTCGACTAGCGCAACAAAAAGCTGGCCTTGGGTATTCATACCCAAACCCGCTGGGGTGTTTTCTTCCTGAAAGTCTGGCGCAATCAGTATTCGAGGTAAATGATGATCAGCTTGGCCTTTTAGCAGTGAACGGCCATCAGGAATCAGCAATGACAGCGGCGCTTCACCTTCAGGGTGCTGGCTCTGCAAGAGCTTGATCATTTCAGTAAAAGGGTAAGGCAAGCCATCATTCTGCGCGATTATATGGTCGAACAAAGAACGGGTTCCCTCAGGAGGGAGGTCTGTATCAGGTATCAGCTGACTATGCAGAGACGACTCTTCTACACCATCAAGAGATTGAGTGAGTTCAGAAATAGACGGATTATCAGCGTGATTGATAGACCAATATGTAATGCCAATAGCGAGCATACACAACAGGACTAACGCACTTATTGCTCTAGATAGATTCATTATTAACATTGCCCAGCTAAAGCAGCCCTTGTGATAACAAAGCTGCCTCAGCTCAAGCAATTAGGCCTCCCCATTCGTTTTTCATGACAAACATGAGTACCAAACGTTACATGAGTTTCAAGAATTCACGTAGGGCTAGTTTTTCTTCTGCAGGTAGATCTATACCAAACTGGTGGCCTTTGTTCTCAACAAAATCACCGCACTTCAAGAATACTGCATCATGTGGATTAGACGAAAGTACATGCGCAGCAGGCGTGCCTTTAGGGAAATGGACAATGCCATCTGGCTGACCGCTTAAGGTAATATTCAGGTCATGCTGTAACTTAGTGATCTTCTGCGGGCGACTGTTCTCTGCCAGCGGATCGTCAGACTTCATCAACTCATCGAAGGCCATTTCGAATTGTTCGATACGTCCTTTAACCGTGTAGTCAGGTGAACCGTCTTCAAGGAAAGTCACTTCACCAATCGCATTGTTATGTAGGAATGGAGCCGTTGCCCAAGCCGATAATAGAGAGAAGTTTCTCAAGTACCCTGGGCCACCTTCAATCTTCTTCTCGCCAATCTGCATACCACCGACGATTGGCGCGACAGGGTTAAGCACCTTAGGAATACTGCCCGGTGAAGGCTTATTCTTGTAGGTCTCAGATGAGAACTCTTCAAAGATGTGGCCTTCATTATGATTGTCATGAATGGCTCGACAATAGTTTGTACCAATGATATCGAAAGGCACTAACTCATCGTTTGACAGCCAATCCTGACCAAAGATACCTTTCTCGGCGAACTGCTTAGGACGTAACTTACCGGACTCATCTTTCTGCATAAATTTCGCAATAAAGGCCGGATCATTGCGCTCTGCGTCAGTGAACTCTAATTGCCAGTAATCTTCCGAACCAAATACATGACCTTCGTAGAACTTGGCCAAAGCATTCTTATCTGCACGTACGTTTTCTGGTGCCATTTTCGAGCTGTGGCAACCTGCACACTCACGAGCAAAAACTTTGCGGCCTTCTGGAACCTTATCCAAATCGATATAATCCTTACCTGCTTTGCCATCCAGGTCTTGAGATGCTAGTAGATAGGTCGGGCCGCCAGTAATCAAGAACGCAGCCAGGTCATCCATTTTTGCATCGGCATAGTTCCACGCATCACATTCGTTTGCACATTGCATAATACGCATTGGGCTTTGCTTATTGCCTTGGCCGAAATGCTGCCCAGGATGCGGAAAGTTAGGCACCCAGCATTCTTCTGTACACATACCGATATTCACATAAACACGAATCAGCGCTAGGTGTTCACCGACACTATCTTCACCGCCTTTCAGTACGTGACGAGTGCGCGCTGTTGAAACTTCACCCGTGACCGGGTCTTTCATTTCATGCTCAAAGACACGCTTGTTATGGAAGTCCATAATATTGTTTTGCGTACCCGGGTTGTGGCTCCAATCAGACGCTACAATCGACGTGTCAATTGTTCCTAAACGTCCTGCCATCACTGCTTGGTTCGCTAAATGGTCTTCAGGCACACCTTGGAAAAAAGCCATAGGCTGGCGCGTGTGTTGGTTACCAATTGTTGCACTCAGGTTTTCCCACTTAGGCTCATTTGGATCTTTAGGCGGGTTTGTCGGTTCAAACGCTACGTGACACTGTACACAGGGGTGTCCGATAGCAAAGCGTTTGTTTTCTTTGATTTCATTTTCTTCGTAGGCTGCAGTTCTTGCATCGTAAACCACTTTGCCAGACTCATCCTTGATCGGCTCCTGATAGTATTTACGATATCCGAGCACACCCGATGAATGAGGGTCTTGGCAGATATCATACCAATTAGAAGACGCATCACCTTGCTTACAATCCGGGTCGTTGATCAAGCCCCATTTGGTGAAACGATAAGGACGAGTGCGAGTATCTAACCACGGGTAGTTCATACCCTCTTTACCGGTTAGTCGTGCTTGGTGAATGATGTTCTCATCCTGATTACCAAAGGTACCTTTAAACCAAACATCACGGCCACGACGGGCTTGATCTCTCATTGCTTGAGCTTTTTCAGGGTCAACTGCTTCAACATCTTTGAACAGTGCATTGACATAACGACAACCCTCAGCATCATAGCCGGTTGGCTGAGGCTGATCACAAGGAGGCGGAGTATATTGAGCAATAGGCTCTATCGCCCATGTTACTGGGTCACCACGCTCATGCGTATCTGGCGATTTACCTTCTGGCCAGACTTTACGTGCTGCCAGAGTATTGTAATAGTTCTCGTTAAACCACTCAGCTCTTTCCAGCCAGTAAGGGGTACCTTTGTATACACCAGTGGTTAGATCGTTTTCGATTAAGTCTGGAATCCCGACACTTCGGAAAGTCGCTCGATAGGGTTCGTCAGAAACCTCAACGTTACCCGTTGGCAAGTCGTAAGGCGTTAAGGTGGGCACCTCTGGAATAGCTATGTTTTCTGGAACAGGCGGCACACTCGGCGGTGCTGGTGGTAAGGTCGCGAAGTGAAATACCGTCGCAGCACCAACAATAGAGGCTGTAATACCCCAGAACTTTTTACTCATAGCATTCATCCTTTTTTGTCATAAAGCATAGTACAGGCAAAAGCTATTTCCACTTATGAGTACTTACAACCTAGCCTGTAGTAATAGGAACGAGGGCACATTACAGGAAATTTAGACAAAAGGGAAAGAGCTATTACTCTAATATTTTGCGGTAACATAAGGAAATATCTAACAAACCTTGCAAGCTAGAAGTAGATTCCAGAAAGGCCCTTAACCTAGCTCTGCGTTGGTTTATCTATATCAGTAACGCTTAACTGATTTTTGCCATTGCGTTTACTTCTATAACACTCGTTATCGGCTGCACTCATCAGCTTCGAATAAGGTAAGTTATTATTACTTGTAAATGCTAAGCCGACACTACAGCCGATTTTTAGGTCACCAAGTTCAGCATTAACACCCATATTCTGCGTGTCAGCAATTATGTTCAACGCGATCGCTTTTGCCGTAGCGATTTGATCAACAAACAATAATATTGTGAACTCATCTCCACCAAGACGCGCACTAACGTCATCCTTGCGAGTTTGAGCCCGAATTATTTCCGCAAATTCAGTTAATGCTTGGTCTCCTTTTTGATGACCATAGCTATCATTTAGTTTTTTGAAATTATCTAGATCAATAAAAATAAGCGCTATGCTGTGAAGACTATTGGGGGTGCTGGTCATGTACTGCCTTTCAAACTCTCCCCTATTAAAAAGACCTACTAAGGGGTCATGATTAGCTCGATATTGCAGTGTATAGGTAAGCTTAAAATTTTCTATTAACGTTTCCCGTGTCTGACGACCCGTCTTTATCATGACAAGCATAAAGAAAGCTAATAACAGACTTAGGACGTAATGAGATTCGTAATCAAAATAAACAAATGCTAACGCAGGCAAGCCACACGCAGGCAACATAAACAAGTTAAATGCGGGGTTATCAACCGCATGTGTCGCTAGCGCTGCCGCGGTCAAGCCTACAACTGCAGACAGAATAATTACTTGATACTCAGCGGGAAGAACGGGAAAGAAACAGACCGCGCCAAGGCCAATCAAAGTTCCAGACAATAAATTTAGTAAGCGGTAAGAGTATTGCCAAAAAGGTATACCAAACTTGTCTCTCTTAAGCCTAAATAGAACCAATGCTAAGGCTCTAAAAATGGCTAAAGCTACGCCCATCAGAACCCAAGTGCCAAGAATCAACGAATCAACGAATCAACGAATCAACGAATCAATATAGTCGGACACAGAAAACGCAATAAGGAGTAAAACAGCTAAGCTCCCAAATGTTGCCGCCACTGCATTTGCATACAAAAGATTAACTGCACTTTCTTCAACCCAGTCTTCGGATGAACCAAAGCCTCTTGCCGCCTGAACTGATGTATTCCCCAATCGTCGCCCAACTTTTCACTATAGTTTATTATATCAAACACAGTTAACTGCATTATTTAAGGCTGTACCAAAATAAGCCTGAGTGATAACTATAGTTACTCCATGGAAGTTTTGCCAATAAAGCATTACTAGCCAAGTCCCTAAACGGTAAATCACTTAGAGGCTATATTGACTATTTCTTCATTATAAAAACACTAGTGACAATACTTACGGATAGGGTGAATGTTTTCAGGGTAAGGCTGTAGGTATCTCTGCTCATTTATATAAGCTGAGCCAAACTGACTCAAATAGTGAGACAGAAGGGTTAAAGGCGTTGCCAAAGGAGTTATGCCTTCTTTGTACTTCAAAATAGAAGACTCAATGTGCTGGCGTGACACTGAGGGTACGCTTCTTTTTAAGTACCCTAGAATATGTAATAAGGCATTTGTATGCCCTCTTCGATTGGCAGGTTTAGAGAGTGTTTGCATAAAACCCTCAAAATAACGCCCTGCAAGCATTTCGATACTTAAGCTCTTGTCACCCGCTAACAACCTGCCAAGCGCTTTCGCTTGCTTTTGATTATGTGCCATCAATAAGTATTTGTAGCTCGCATGGAATTTGGTTAGTTTTAAAACACTAGGCTGATCCAAAACTTCTTTACGAAAGTTATGATACGCATAAACGCGCATCACAAAATTGTCATACAAGACGTCATCATTGAGACGACCTTCTTCTTCAATTGGCATTAGCGGATATTTTTCCCTTAAAGCACGAGCAAAAACGCCCATCCCTGGCTTCATATGAGCATGACCATTAGGCTGATAGACTTTCACCCTTTCCATGCCGCAACTAGGCGAGTTTCTCATCAGGATATAACCATCCAAACTCCCCATTTCTGGTAGTTTGTGCTCAAAACCACTCACTAACTGATCAGTCAAGTCTTTAGAATTGTCGTCGCTAAAATTTAATTGAGGCGATTCCGGGTTGCCCGTCAGCCTCATGGTAGGTCTGGGAGTTCCAAACCCAGCAGCAACTTCTGGGCAGAAGGTTTTAAATTCGAAGTGCTTACTAAGTACATTGAGGCATAAACGAGATTGGGTATGACCGCCATTATAACGCACCTCATGACCCGCCAAACAGGCACTCAAACCTACTTGAATTGACTTCTCACCTCGGCTTTTCATAGCGTCGCTAGAAGCAGCCTTGTCGGAGACAATAACATTATGCTTTTTCATACCCATCACCCTCTTACATGCCATGCATTTTTAACAGTTCTACAAGGTATACGCGACAAGCACAAAACTAGATCATAATGACATGATTTAAAGTCAAAGTATCTCATCCAAGGCTTGCTTTAACTGAGGATACTGAAATTGAAAGCCACTTTCTAGAAGCTTCTTTGGGACTACATTCTGACTTCCAAGCAATAAAATAGATGATTCACCGAGTATGGTTTTCAAGATAAATGCCGGAACAGGAAGTACTGCAATTCTCTTTAATGTACGAGCAAGCGCGATAGAAAACTCTTTATTTCTTACGGCACCAGGTGCGACTAAATTGACCGCGCCACGCGTCGTCTGATTTACTAATAAATACTCAAGCGCTCTGGTTACGTCAACATTATGAATCCAGGGCATGTACTGCTTTCCGTTTCCCAGCGGCCCTCCAAGGCACAACTTAAATGGCAAAATCATTTTTGATAGCGCGCCGCCCGAACCGTCTAAGACAATACCCGTTCTCAAGGTAGCGCAGCGAATTCTTTTGTTTGCCATCTGCGCTAACTGCTCCCAATGAAAGCACAGTTCTGAAGCAAAGTCTGAGGGCCCAAGCCCAAAGGCCTCATCTAGCTTCGTATCGCCCTGATCACCGTATATACCGACAGCCGATCCAGATAAAAAAACATTTGGAGGGTTATCTCCCTTGTTAATGAGATCAACCAAGGCCTGAGTTATTGCCCATCGGCTTTCACATATTCTGAGTTTCTGTTGTGCTGTCCAACGACGGTCGATAATAGGCTCACCGGCTAGATTTATAACGCCGTCAAACCCATCTAGGTTTGTAAAGTTTTCCAAACTGTCAATTAAGGAAACGTGTTGAGGTAGTTTTTTCTGCGCACTTCGAAAATCTCTGGTCAAAACGGTATAGTCGTGGTGAGTATACCGTTCGATAAATCGGCGACCTATCAAGCCCGTTCCACCCGTTACTAATAATTTCATACTAATCTCCCCAACGATCCGGCAGTTCCGGTTTCAATCTCTTATTAACTCACTTACGCAATAGTTTGTAATTTGGATCCACTTCAGAGTTTTCTTTCATATTGATCCAATTTGTTTTTAACGACGTAAACCTTCTTGAATATCATTTATTCGCTGTCGCGAAACTGTTCGGCTCTGAGTCGAACCAAAGAACTTATAAAGAGGTTAACTGTGAGTCATTACAAAGCACCATTGGATAATATTAATTTCGTCTTGTTTGATGTCTTAAACTCCGGCCAACTAGCCGAAAGTCCTGCGTTCACCGAAGCCACAGAAGAAATGCAAAGAGCAGTTATAGAAGAAGCTGCTAAACTGGCCGAGGGCGTGTTACTGCCTATCAATACATCTGGTGACAGAGAAGAGTGCCAATTCGATCCAGACACTAAAACAGTGAAAACTCCAAATGGCTTCAAAGCAGCCTACGAACACTACCAACAAGGTGGATGGAGTGGTTTGTCGTCTGCGCCTGAGTTTGGCGGGCAAGGCTTACCACACTTACTAAAAAACGTTGTTGATGAAATGGTCTGTTCAACGAACCTATCGTTTGGCATGTACCCAGGTTTATCTCATGGTGCGATAGACTTACTCCAGCAGCACGGTACAGAAGCACAAAAGCAAACCTACCTACCAAAGCTTATACAAGGCATTTGGACTGGCACCATGTGCTTGACCGAGCCTCAGTGCGGAACCGACTTGGGCCTAATCACCACAAAAGCTGAAGAGAACCCTGATGGCAGCTACGCTATCAGTGGAACAAAAATCTGGATTACCGGCGGAGAGCATGATCTTGTCGACAATATCATCCATTTAGTGCTGGCTAAAATACCTGGCAGCCCAGAAGGCAGCAAAGGTATCTCATTATTTGTCGTCCCAAAAGTGCTTGAAGACGGGTCGCGCAATCCAGCATTTTGTGGAGGCCTTGAGCACAAAATGGGAATCAAAGCATCAGCGACTTGCGTAATGAACTTTGAAAATGCCAAAGGCTGGCTAGTGGGAGAAGCAAACCAAGGTCTTAAGTGCATGTTCACCATGATGAATGCTGCCCGTATCATGGTAGGTATCCAAGGTTTGGGGCTGGCAGAAACGGCTTACCAAGTATCATTGGGGTTCGCCAAGGAGCGCTTACAAAGTCGCTCCCTGTCTGGGCCTCAAAACAAGTCAGGCAAGGCAGACCCGATTATTGTTCACCCTGACGTGCGCCGCATGCTTTTAAAGCAAAAGGTTTTGATAGAAGGGTCTAGAGCAATGGCCAGCTTGGCCGGCCTTCACTTTGACCTAAGTCACCACCACGCCGATTCAAATGTGCGGGAACGCTCCGATGATTTGTTTCAATTACTCACGCCCATCGTCAAATCATTTCTGACCGATGAAGGATATGCTTGCGTCGATGCGGGCCTCCAATCTATGGGTGGCTCTGGCTTCACACAGGATTGGCCTGTTGAGCAACTGCTCCGCGATGGCCGTATTGCCCGCATCTATGAAGGCACCAACGGAATTCAAGCGATGGACCTAGTCGGCCGTAAGCTAACCATGAAAGGCGGGAAACTCCCCCTAACTTACTTCAATGAGATGCGTTCGTTACTTTCTATCGTATCAAACGAGAGTCACTTGAAGCACTGTGAAGGTTTTCTATCTACCTTGCAGTCTGCACTGAGTTGGTTAGGCCAGAACGCAAGCCAAGATCCGGAACAGGCAGGCGCGGTGGCATCGACGCTACTACGAACATTTGCACTAACCACCTTAGCTGTATTATGGGCCAGAATGGCCGCTCAAACGCAGCAAGCAGAAACAGCCAAACAATACCCAGCAGCGTTCCTAGAAGGCAAGCGTAAAGCTGCTGAACACTTCTTCCGCTTATACGCACCAGAAATGGAGGCATTGCTTTCAGACATAAAATCTGGAAAGAGTAGCATCATGGACTTTTCAGTCGAAGAGTTTTAGTCACCTCAAGCCACACTCCTGCATCATGCACAATTAATTAAGTGCATGATGCAGTTTTCTAGACAAGTATCCTTGCCATAGCGCGACAAACAATCAATCTTGTTGATACAAGCATTACTGACAGGAACAGGTATTATGAAATTTAAAGGACTAGACGATTTCACTCACACTCAAGAAGATAAAATAGGTGTGTTAATTACCAACTTAGGTACTCCCGACGGACCAACACCACAAGCTTTACGAGTTTACCTCAGACAGTTTCTGTCTGACCCTCGAGTTGTAGAAATTCCGCGACTTATCTGGCTGATAATTTTACACGGCATTATTTTACGCATACGTCCAAAAAAGTCGGCTAAAGCCTATGCCTCGGTTTGGACGGAGCATGGTTCACCATTGCTTTCGCACACACAAGAGCAGGCAAAAGCCTTAAGCAAGAGGCTAGAAACCAAATGGGGTGACAAGCTTGTTACCAAGTTTGCGATGCGTTACGGCAACCCTTCCATCGACAAGGTAATGAATTCAATGCTAGAAGAAGGTGCTCGACGCTTAGTGATCCTTCCCTTGTATCCTCAATACTCAGGTGCGACTGCCGGTTCCACCTTTGACGCGATCTCTACAGAACTAACAGCGCGTCGCTGGGTGCCTGAACTCCGCTTTATAAATTCTTATCACGACCATCCGCTGTATATCAAAGCAATGGCCGATAAAATAAAACAGTTTTGGTCTGAGAACGGCCAGGCTGACAAGCTCATGCTATCTTTTCATGGTGTCCCCAAACGATACTTAGAGTTAGGTGACCCATACTACTGTCATTGCCAAGTCACTTCTCGACTATTAACTGAAGCGCTGGATATTGATGCGGATAAAGTTATCACAAGCTTTCAGTCGCGTTTTGGTAAAGCTGAGTGGCTTAAACCGTATACCGACCACACCTTGAAATCACTCCCCGATAAAGGCGTCTCATCTGTTCAAGTATTTTGCCCTGGTTTTTCATCAGACTGTTTAGAAACGCTTGAGGAAATTGCCGTGGAAAATCGAGATTATTTTCTAGAAGCCGGCGGACAAAGTTATCAGTATATCCCTGCGTTAAACTCAGATAGGAGCCATATTGATTTACTAGAATCGATAATCGACAGCAACCTTCAAGGATGGGAGGTCAAGGCTCAGGATTATCAGGCACGTGAACGCAGGTTTAAAGGATGTCCTTTACACCAGTAATACTAAACAGACCTTCTAGCATGGCGCCTGAAGGTCTTTTCACTGATGCGTTCACAAGTTTAAGACTGCTGCCGATCCTTTATTTGCTGATATACCAAATCAGCATCCTGGGTTCGCTTGGCATACTCTCTCATATCACCCATTCTTTGAGCCTCGAAAGCGTAGGTCAGCTTTCTTTCATATTCCTTAATCAAGCGTTTCATTGTGTGTTGCTTAAATAGATTGATCATTGCGCTATTTCCTATTTATAGAGGGTACTTATTAAATACGTCTGTATAAGGGAAATAGATTGCAATCATCCGGCAAAAGACCATTATTCAGGGAACCAACAGCTGCTCTATCCATATAGAACCATGTTTGGTGAATAGAGACCGTTCATGCACACCACTATCATGAGCCTGCCAAATTTCTAAGTAATCAGCAGTAATAAGCAAACCTAAAGCGTCTTTTGTAAAGGGCACTTCATCAGAGTTTGGATATATTTTCTTTAACTCCAATAAAGCCTGTTCCAAGGTTTTTCGATCATTTAATTCAGAACTCTGATTTTGGTAACGAGCATAGTAGTGATCTAAAAGCTTTGATGCGTGAGGTTTATGATGCCAATGGGGTTCTAATTGAGAGGCAGACAATAACGATAAACTCCCACGCATTCTGAACTGACACATAAGAGAAGGATAAAAAAATAGCGCTTCAGCTTTGTTAGCTGCTAAGTTTGATAAGTTCTTCTGCGCTAAGCGGTTTACAAATAATAGGCAAGACTCAGTAGATATCTCTCGCACAACGAGTGTTCGCATTCTAACTTGGGATGGGCAGTGTTCCTCTAGCGTCGCGAAAGAACAATATTTTGCGCTTGGGTCTTGCTTCGCGATAGCTGCCTGGCGCTGCTCACGTAAGACCTCTAGAGGTGAGTTCATACTACCAAATACCCTTGCTACTAATGACTAATAGGAAACTAACTACTTATAAAATTTTACCTAAGGTAGGCTCCTCAACAATATAGGGAGCAGATTTTACATTTAGAGCTGTAACTATCTGTTTTACTAGGAAATATTACAGATCTTTTTATCCGGACCTATTATTAAATTTCTCTAACTCGCTTATTGCGCCCGGATTCATGTCTTTCACGTAGATCTGACTCTATATATCTGTCTGTAGTGGCCATGCTGGCGTGACCAGCGTCATCTCGTACATGCTCGCGAGGACGATGTTTGACGTCTTCCGAAATTCCCGTATGTCTCAACCAGTGAACTGTAGCAATTCTAAGGTCATCCGCATCCTGCTCGAGCCCATCTTTTAGCATTCTATTGTGAGCAGCATCGAAACAATTTTGAACGATCAAGCGAACATGACGCGTACTAGTAATGCCACCAGAACCCTTGTATTTAGGCAAGATTGGTGACTTGTCATTAATGCTAGGCAACGGGCTTAGGTTTAAATGCTCTCTATATCGCTTGAGAGATTTCAGCATGTCATCGCAAACTGTAATTCTTCGGTTTTTGTTTCCTTTGCCTGTAACTTTAAACCACCAATTTCCGTCTCGATCTCGCTCAAAGTCGCACATTAGTGGTGTCGAGCGCTCATCGGCAACTAGCTCTGAAATTCGGAGATACATCGCAAACAACGCATTCATGATAAACAGTGTGCGTTCATGCTCTTCCGGATCTTGATCTGCTAGCAACTCAGCCGTTTCAAGGACGTAATCCCATTGAATATTACTAATTCTGCGAACAATTGGAGCTTGTTGATCACGGCTAATGAATTTACTTTTTTGTCGTATTAAGGCGACCGGATTAGATGAAACTTCGCCCTCTTGCAGAAGATAGTCATAAAATGAGGATATCGCTGTAAACGTTGCTTTTATCGCAGCTTGAGAAGGAAAGTATTCCCCAATATTTGCTTCTTTTCCTCGCTTGAACTCTTCTTTTGACACGTTAACAACAAACGGGCGCCAGTCTTTATTAGGTATCCTCCCGTCAGGCGACTTTTTAAACCTGGCGACATTCTTTATACCTATCCAAGCTTCAGGTGGGTTGATACAGAAATTAATGAATTCTTCTATGTGCTCACGCTGTAGCTCAAGAATTGAAGTCTTTTCGATTTGCCAGGACCATTGTAAAAGTCGTTCGAGCTCTCTTCGATAGCTATTGAATGTGGCTGTACTGCCGTTATAGCTATAAAGAAACTTCAATGACAACTCTAGATCTTGCTGAGCGTCAGAAAAGCTTATCCAGTTTGGGCTCTGCGGCGCGACTTTAAATGGATTGCCAATAAACTCTAGGTTATCAATGATTGGTGATGGCGGGTTTCGCTTAGGGTCCTTCATTTCTTAATCGTTATCAAAGAGCTTTAGATTAAGCATAGCCTTGATTTTCTGATATTCAATATATCCGATATTCACAAATATCGGATATATCATCAGGCATTCGAGTCAATCTACATGGCTTTCTTTAGCCTATTCCAAGACCTTAAGTTAGTCGGATGCCCCAAACATGGTTTCCACAGCGGCACTTGCGACTCCGGATATTTCTACTTGATAGCTTGTTTTTCCAAAGCTCATAACAGCGCCAATGAACGTGCTGCCGATAGCTTCGAGCATTTGGTCAGGCTCGAGCTCCATTTGCTCGCATATTTCTGCTACTCGATCAGAAAACTCCTGTAATACCTCTTGTGATAATTCAGCCATAAAAATACTCGCCAGGTTTAACTCTGTTCCCAAGGGTTGAATATTTTGAGGTTGTCCAGATTAAAATCTGATACGTTGCGCGTTACGATTGTCATATCTTGAACAGCGGCTGTTGCAGCAATAAACGTATCTCTATATGGCTTTGGGTCTGGTACATGATACTTGGCGCTAACCAAAACGACTTCCTTATCGACTGGTAATATACGTCCCTCAAAAGTTGGCAAAACGTGGTCGCTCATCCATTTCCGGAGAATCTTACCTTTCGCAGCATCAGATCTTTCAGCCCGTAGAATCCCGAGCTCTATTTCATGAATGACGATTGATGAAACATAAAGCAATTCAGCTTCAACTTGGGCTGACCATTCCTCTACATTGCTATCAGCTTTACCGCTTTTTACTTTTCTGAGTTCAGAGACAACATTAGTGTCTAATAAATACATACTAAAACTCTGCTGCTGCAGCTTTGTCGGTGACTTGGCCCGGAGTAAATTCGATATCCTCTACCCCATCCATAGAAAGCAGCTCACCAATCGTCGCCTTCTTCTCCGTCATAGCTTTGTACTCTTCATAAGATAAGAGTACGTGAGACGGTTTCCCTCGATCGGTAATATACACAGGTCCAGACAGCGCCTCTTTCTTGGCTCGGCCTGTATCTTGATTAAACTCTCGACTGGTTAATGTAGACATAGCTCACCTCCAAAACAATCTTATGTATAAATGTTACTACATGCGTTTAGTGATCGTCTACAATTGTTTCTATGTTGCTACATTTGGGTTGGATTTAGCGATATGATATAGCACCTGCTTCCATTGGCTTTGTTCGGATAGCAGACCTTGTGGAGCCGCTTGAATAGGCTCTTTTAGTCCCTGATTCGAAATAACTTCGACAGGAGAGTCAGGCCCTGGCCAACACCAACCAAAAGAGTTTCATTGCTGAATAATTAATTGCTGTTCATAAAGTGCTCATATTAGAATAGGCGTAACAAACAGACTCTCTCTAGGGAAATAACAATAAATAATTGGAGCTAGGCATGCCATCCTTTATTAAACTACTCTTGACTTTACTTTGTGTTCTGAGCCTATCTGCTTGTGGTGGCGGTGGAGGCGACGGTCAGGAAAGCAATGCGGATATATCTAAAGGCGATGTGTTTACACCCTCTCTAAAAATAGAATCAAGCACTGTTGTTACACCTACTGTTGTTTCTCCCGCTTTTGGTGAATTAGACCTAACCGATATTGAGTCAGTTGAAAATTTTAGGATGCCTGAGGACATTCAAGATTCATCTATTGCATCCTTGTTAGATGATGATGGGAATGCTGTTTATCTATCTGTAATTACTAACGATTCCACAAACCTAGAGTTAAATGGAAGAACAACTTTAGAGGCGCTGCTTTCGTTAATGCCAGAACTGCCTGATGATTTTAAGGGGGCTCTGGAAGCCAGCCTTGATTCTGTTGAAGCCAAGAAAGTAGAAAAATACATCAATGACAATCCTGATTGGTCTTTATCAGAAGATGAAGAGATTTCTGACCTTATCGCAGATTGGTTGGTTAAGGTAGTACAAGACTTGAGATCAACCACAGTAACCACTGCACATCTTTACCGCTCATCTCTTGATCGAAATATTAGCTCTCAGAGTATAGATTTCTTTGAAAAACACGGTGACGTTTCTAACTATAGACTGGGGGAAGATTACGAAAATACTGATGAGAAAATAACAATCGAGAAACAAGGGTATGACGAAACCTTGGAATCTCACAAGCTTAAATTAAACAATTATGGAGAAAGGTATCTAATAGTTATTGAATCGGAAAATGATCCGAATCTGATTCAGAGCCAGAACGTAGACCTTTCTAATGAAAGTGATGATATAAATCTTTCTAATGTGATATTTCATGTTTTATATCCTT
>NZ_LWGG01000761.1:0-6578 GCF_001635365.1 Oleiphilus sp. HI0128
TTGTTGTAGAGCTGTTGGGAGATCAAAATAAAGTGATTTCTGAAGCCGGAGTGTCTGGTGATGTGGTGGTAACCGACTTGCACAATTACGGCTTTCCACTTATTCGGTATCGAAATGGGGATCGTGCGACGATTTCTTCTGCTACCACTTGTCAGTGTGGTTCGCCTTTCCCGCTGCTTCAATCTATTGATGGCCGTAAGCTGGACGTGATTAAGACGCCCGATGGGAGAACTATTCCGGGCGAGTTTTTTCCTCATTTGCTAAAGGATTTCACCAGTATCAAACAGTTTCAGGTTGTGCAAAATACCTTGGATAGTGTTGATATTTTCTTGGTTTTATTTTCGGAGGATTCTGATCAGTTAAAACGAGTCAAACACTTAGTTGAAGAAAATGTTGGTAGCGAAGTGCTTGTGAATATTGAACTCGTTCCTGAGATCGCCTTAACATCAAGTGGTAAGCTGAGAGTCACTATCAGTAATTTATCATGAAGCTTCTTATCGTTACGAACTTATACCCACTGCCATGGGAACCGAATCGCGCAACTTTTAATAAGCAGCAGTTTGACCGCTTGGCAGAGCGGCATGAGCTTACACTTATCGTCCCAATTGCTTGGCCAGAATATCTTCGCAAGAGAGCGCAGATTAGTTCCTATTCTGCCAGCACTAAATACACAGTTAAGTATATTTGCTATTGGTATACGCCGAAGCTATTTCAGCAGCATTTCGGTCATTTTATGTTTTGGTCGGTCTTAAAAGGCGCGAGGGAGTTAATTTCCTTTTCAGATTTTGATGCAGTGCTAGGTAGTTGGGCGCATCCTGATGGTTTTGTTGCGCAAAAGCTCTCATATAGGCTGAAGCTACCTTATTTTATTAAGGTGCACGGCAGTGATATCAATGTGCTGACAGAGGATAAGAATAGAAATAAACAGATTCAACAAGTATGCAAAGGGGCTACGCATATTTTTACGCCCTCTGATGCTTTGCGGCTTAAGGTTTGTGGCTTGGGAGTTGAGAAGTCTAAGGTAACCAGAGTATACAACGGTGTTGATAATAAGTTGTTTTATCCAGAGGAAATAGCGTCAAATCCTTATTTCTTATTTGTCGGAAACCTTAAAAAAGATAAAGGTGTGTTAGACCTCCTAGATGCGTATGATGGCTATGTAAAAAGTGGAGGGAGTAAACTATTAAAGTTTATTGGTGATGGCGCTATGAGCCCGGTATTGGCTGAAAGAGTCGCTGCTTATGGCTTAGAGGCCAAAGTTTCTATGTTAGGAGCCCTAAAGCATGCTGATACAGCAAAGTATATACGCCAAAGTGGTTTGTTAATACTTCCTTCGTATCATGAGGGAGTTCCAAATGTACTGCTTGAGGCTGCAAATTGTGGCGTACCGGTAGTTTCTACTCGAGTAGGTGGCATTCCAGAAGTGGTTAAGGATGGAGTTTCAGGTATTTTAATCGAAGCAGGCGATTGTGAGGCCTTAACTAAAGCTATGGTGGACTTTGATCTGAATACTGCTTGCTGGAATAGAGAAGTTATTAAGGCTCACGGAAACCTGTTTTCATGGCCAAAGAATGTAAATGAAATTGACCAAATTATATGTAAAGCAGTACAAGGAAGTTCGGATGCATAATAGCCGTAATGTAATATTGATTTGTAATTATTCCAAAAAAATTGGACAGAGTATATTTACGTGTTGAAGCAACTTTTAAAGACGTTAGTAGCTAAACTGCTTCCCTCATCAGTTTTATTGCTGAAGGGGGCGTCAGGAGAGGCTTCTGTTTACCTGACTTTTGATGATGGTCCAACGCCTAATGTTACCGATAAGTTGTTTAGCTTATTAGAAAAGCATAATGCTAAGGCGACATTTTTTGTAATTGGGAAAAAACTAGAACAACACTTCGAAATTGGGAAGAGCTTGGTAGAAGCTGGTCATGTGGTGGGTAACCACTCTTATGACCATATTGATTTTGGGCGTTTGCCTCTAGGTAAACAGCTAAAACAGGCAAATGATGCGGATGCTTGGATTAGTAAGCTGGAACAGTCGGGTTCCAGGTTGTTTCGGGCGCCGCAAGGGCGCTGGAGTTTTGGTTTGCTGTTTTCGTTAGTGAAAAACAAATTTCGTCCAGTGCATTGGAGCTACGATTCATTAGATTATTCCAATCTGAGTGCTGATCAGATTGTTGAAAACTTTAAGCAGAAACCGGTTGTAAATGGTGAAATTCTTTTATTTCACGACGACGCTGAGAAGTGTGTGCAGGTGCTAGAGATAATGCTTCCTCTATGGGAGAAGCAAGGGATTCAGTTTAAGGTGATTAGTTAATTATGAACATAGTTTACCATCATAGAACTCGTGGGCATGGTGCTGAAGGTGTCCATATTATGGGAATCGTCAATGCATTTAGAAAGATGGAACACCAAGTAACACTTCTTTCTCTTCCAGGCTCAGACCCGGAACATAAGGAAGAGCAGGTCTCTGGAAATAGTGTAAAGCAAGAAAGGGCTCCTTCCTTGATGTCTAGAATGCTCCATAAGCTAATGGAGATGACTAAGTATGTGCCTGAGTTTGTTTTCGAATTGATAGAACTTGCCTATAACCTAATCGCTTATATGCGGGTAGGTAAACAGCTTAAATCTCAAAATGCTGACATGTTATATGAGAGATATTCACTATTCATGTTTGGCGGTGTGTTGAGAGCTAGAAGGCTTGGTATTCCGGTTATTCTTGAAGTGAATGATGCTGCAATCGTTGAGCGGGTGCGGCCTTTGTTTTTTAAGGGGTTGGCTCGAAGAGTAGAAAAATGGGTGTTTAAGAAATGTGATGGGGTAGTGTTCATCTCTACTAATTTCAAAAACACTGTTGAGCGTGAACACGGAGTGATTGCCCCCAGTGTTATTTGCCCAAATGCGGCGGATATTGAACAATTTACCTTAGCTGGGGTAGATCGAACTCAAGTCAAAAAAGATCTAGGGCTCGAAGGCAAGGCGGTTTGCGGCTACGTTGGGGCCTTTGTTTACTGGCACGGCATTGATTGGTTTGTCAAAGAAATCGCACCTCGTTTAGCTGCTGAGCCTCAATTAGCTTTATTGTTGGTCGGTGATGGTGTTGTGTTTGAAGAGATCTTGGCTGTTGTGAGGGATAATGGTCTACAGGGGCAAGTGATTATGCCAGGTCGTGTGCCACATGAAAAAGTTGGGGATTATATTGCTGCAATGGATTATGGCATCCTTCCTGATTCCAATGAATACGGTTCGCCAATGAAGCTTTTTGAGATGATGGCGATGGGGGTTGCCTTGGTTTCGCCGTCATTCGAACCGATTGCAGAAGTCGTTGAAGATGGGGGAACTGGTTGGCTATTCCCCCCAAATGACAGAAAAAGTGCGGTTGAAAAGGTCATTGAACTATCAAAAGATACTCAAAATATCGAAAGAGTTGGCGAGCAGGCTGAGTCTTATATTCGTGATGAAAGGCAATGGACACATAATGTTCAGAAAATTTTAACGTTATTGTGAGGTCTTAGGTTTCGATGCTTAAATTGTTTCTTCAGGATATGCGCTATAAACAGAAGGTATTTGCTGATGATGGCGCCCCGGTAAGTTTGTTAAAAATATTCTTGAGTGATGGTACCTGTGCCAACTTTTTATACCGCTTGATGCAGGCTTGTTCGTCGTCTCGCCTGGGTTTGCCCTTCGCATTGTTGTTTCAATATCTGAATAAGTTACTTAACCAATGCGTTATTGGTTTAAGGGCTGATTTTGATAAAGGTTTTGTGCTGATGCACCCCGTTGGTGTTGTCATCAATTCCAATGTTCAAGGTGGACAGCGGATAGTCGTCGAGAGTGGTGTTGTAATCGGCGGTGAAAAAGGAAAAACACCTTGCCTGGGGGGAAATATTTTTATTGGTGCTGGCGCGAAGGTTATTGGTGGTGTCAGTGTAGGGGATAATACCAAAGTCGGTGCGAATGCTGTCGTGGTGAAGGATGTGAGTCAAGGGGATACAGTTGTTGGTATTCCTGCTAAGCCTGTTAAAAGAGTGAAAAAGATTGATGCTTGAAATGATATTTTGGATATCTCTCGCTTTAGTGGTTTATAGCTATGCGCTATATCCGCTTGTACTAATTTGCTTGAGCAGTTTCCGGCAGGCCAAAAAAGATATGTCATTTGTCCTGAAGAAAGACTCTAGAAGAGCAGATAATGTGCTTGAGAGTGATTTACCTGCTGTGGGTGTGATTATATCTGCCTTCAATGAGAGCGACTGTATTGCTGACAGAGTTAAAAACCTTCAAGAATTAAATTATCCAAAAGATAAAATTAAGTATTATATTGGCTCTGATGGTAGTAAAGATGATACCTCAAGCATTTTGTCAGCTATTGAAGATCCAAACCTGGTATTCATTGATTTTGAGGAAAATCGTGGTAAAGCTTCTGTTTTAAATGACTTGGTAAATCAAGCTGAAGAGGAGTTGCTAGTTTTTTCAGATGCGAATACAGAGTTTCAGGCGGATTCTATTCGTATGCTCGTGCGGCATTTTCAAGGGGATAACCAGGCTGACGCAGTGTGTGGAGAGCTGGACCTATATGCGGAAGAGACTGGTGAAAACTTAGATAGTGCCTACTGGCAGTATGAAAGAATATTGAAGTTTAATGAGTCTAGAATTTCGGCTTTATTAGGGGCAAATGGAGCGATTTACCTTATTCGTAAGCAGCTTTATAAGCCGATACCTCCCGACACTGTAGTAGATGACTTTACGATTGTTTTTCAGGTTGCTGTCGATGGCGGCGTTGTTAAATACGAGCCTGAAGCGGTTGCTCGTGAAGAGGTTGCGCCTTCTTCAGCTGATGAATATAAGCGTCGTGTTCGAATTGGTGCTGGAAATTTTCAGGCTTTCAGTCGCTTTTTGGCAGTGCTGAGTCCTCAGTATGGTGCCTTATGGTTCTCATATATCTCTCATAAAGTACTTCGCTGGCATGCACCGCATTTATTGCTTGTTGCCTTTTTCTGTTCGTTGGTTCTTTCATTTAACTCTTTCTTATACTCAAGTTTATTCATTATTCAGTTATTAGTTTATTTTGCTAGTTACCGTTGTAGAGACTCACTGATTTCAAACAAGTTGGTCAAGCTGGTTATCTTTTGGGTGAATATGAATTTTGCTTTAGGGCACGGAGCTTTGCGCTACTACAGTGGTGGTGTTAAAGGAACATGGGATAGCACAAATCGCTAAGGTTAGGCTTAGAAAAGGAAGGGGAATATTTTGTTTGGTTTGATTAGTGGTCTGGTAGTGTTATGTCTAGCGGTGTTCGCATTGGCTGTTGTCATGATACGAAAAAAGAACATGCACATATGGTTGGGGCATTATATTTCTATCAGGCTTAAAGGTAAGCCAAAGGTAGATGGGCCAGTGCACATCATGTTTTGTTTTGTGGATCACTATGAACCTCAGTGGGGGCGCCCGAATAGTCTAGAGGTTGAGCGGCAACGAGTTGATCGTTGGCATCAGGAGTATCCTGCTGCTTTTGGCCATATTCTAGATGCTGATGGTTGCTTGCCTAAGCATAGTTATTTTTACCCTGAAGAAGAATATCGTAAAGAACACTTGGATAAGTTGCAGGACCTTTGTGCTCAAGGTTTTGGTGAGCTTGAAATACATTTGCACCATGAAGATGATACGAGTGATAACCTGCGTGAAACATTGACTCGTTTTGCAAAAACCTTAAATGAAGAGCATGAAGGCTTGGCTGTTAATCCGGAAACTGGTTTGCTCTCTTATGGTTTTATTCATGGCAACTGGACTTTGGATAATTGTCATCCGGAAGGTAAATGGTGTGGGGTCAACGACGAGTTGATTGTGCTAAAGGAAACAGGTTGCTACGCAGACTTTACCCTGCCTTCTGCTCCCAGTGAGACCCAAACCTCAACGGTAAACTCGATATATTATGCTACTGACGACCCATTGCGGCCTAAGTCTCATGATAAAGGAGTGAAGGTAAAAGTGGGGCGTGAGTCATCTGGTGATTTGATGATTATCCAGGGGCCTCTGTGCCTGAACTGGAAAGAGAGAAAATGGGGGGTTATGCCGAAAATAGAAGCGGGTGATGTTCGCAAGTCAATACCCCCTTCTGAACACCGTGTTGATATGTGGGTGGATCAACATATTCATGTTGAGGGGCGGCCGGAATGGGTATTCGTCAAAATACATACACATGGTACGCAAGAGATGGATATCGATACATTGTTAGGTGAACCTACAGTAAAAATGTATGAGTACCTGGCTTCAAAATATAATGATGGCGAGAAGTATAAGATGCATTTTGTTTCATCAAGAGAAATGTATAACATCGTAAAAGCTGCAGAAGCAGGAAAGACGGGTAACCCTAATAAATTCCGAGATTTCTTGATACCTAAGCCTAAGGGGGTTTAAAAAAGCTTGTCATTTTATTGACGTATTTAGGTGTCATTAGTGTTGGCTATTCGTCGCGCAGTGTGTTGAATTAGTCTAAGTAAAATGCTTTTAAGAGCGTTAGAGTAGTGGTTACAAAATTAATGTATTTTTTGCTAGATATGTCTGCAGCTTGACCTACT
>NZ_LWGG01000762.1:0-4515 GCF_001635365.1 Oleiphilus sp. HI0128
TGTCCTGGGCACGATTAACCCTGTTAAAGAAATCATTGAAAAAGCAAAGGCTGCCAATATCATCACCGTTATCGACGGTGCCCAGGCAGTGCCTCATTTCAAGGTCGACGTTCAGGCTTTAGACTGTGATTTTTATGCTTTATCCTCACACAAATTATTTGGCCCAACCGGTATCGGCGTGCTTTACGGCAAAGAAGCTCGCTTAGAAGCGCTTCCTCCTTATCAAGGTGGTGGCGAAATGATAGAGCGCGTTAGCTTTGAGAGGACTACCTTCAACCAGCTACCCTATAAATTTGAAGCCGGTACACCAGCGATATCCGAAGCCATTGGTTTAGCTGCAGCCATTGACTACATGGACTCTTTAGATAGAGAAGCGATCGAAACTCACGAACAAAAATTACTGGCACGTGCCCATGAATTAGCTGCAACGATACCCGGGCTAAGAATCATCGGCACAGCAAAAAACAAAGTACCCGTGATGTCCTTCCTGATTGAAGGATTACACCCTAGCGATATCGGCACCTTGCTCGACCAGCAAGGCATAGGCATCCGCACCGGACACCACTGCGCAATGCCGCTAATGGATCATCTTTCAATCCCCGGTACGGCTCGCGCATCCTTTGCTTTTTATAATACCGAACAAGAAGTCGAGCAGCTATTTGTTGCGCTAGAAAAAATTCAGCGCATGTTCGCTTGATACAGCATTAATAGGTACCATTATGTCTCTGGCAACATTTGATCCGAAAGTTGAAATCACTCTGAGTGAATCAGCAATTTCACATATATCCAAGCAGCTTGAAAAAGCACCTGATAAGAAAGGTTTGCGCCTATATCTTGAAACCAGTGGTTGCTCCGGTTTTATGTATGAAACCGATCTTTGCGAAGCACCTGAAACGGATGACCGAGTCTTTAATATTACCGACTCTCTGCAGCTATTTGTGCCTAACAAAGACTTACCCATGCTGAACGGCACCCAAATCGACTTTATCACGGTCGGCCTGAATTCAATGTTTCAATTTAAGAACCCTAATGTCACAGGCGAATGTGGCTGCGGTGAAAGTTTTTCAGTTACTGAAGAGTCTTAAGATATGGAAAGAGAAGTAGTTGTCACCAACCGTGAATGTGAAGCCCGGCTAGTACCCGCCGGTACTGAGATCATGGTT
Source organism: Oleiphilus sp. HI0128 (assembly GCF_001635365.1). NCBI lineage: Bacteria > Pseudomonadati > Pseudomonadota > Gammaproteobacteria > Oceanospirillales > Oleiphilaceae > Oleiphilus > Oleiphilus sp. HI0128. The sequence goes on from NZ_LWGG01000762.1 coordinate 1,164, forward strand.
CCCAAGGGCTCTTTTGTCACCATTACCCAATCGCTTGGAGGCACTTATACGGTTGCAGTCAATGGTAACCTTGCACGCATTGAAGGCAAAGATGCTGATGCGCTAGGCAAAGAAGTGGCTGTATCCAGTTTTGAAACCCCCTCCGATGGCAGCGTTAGTAAAGACCAGGTATGGGAAGCCTTACGTGAATGCTATGACCCTGAAATTCCGGTTAATATGGTCGAGCTCGGTCTTATCTATGACTGCAAAGTTGTAGAAAATGAAGTCAAAATCAACATGACCCTCACTGCCCCTGGCTGCGGTATGGGGCCATCCATGATTGCCGATGTCGAGCGTAAAGTTGGCCAAGTACCGAACGTAGACAAAGTCAGCGTAGAGCTAGTATTCGACCCTCCCTGGAGTAACGACATGCTCACCGATGAAGCGAAATTAGAGTTGGGTATGTTGTAGGCCGCGGTTCAACCCGACAATCTCCGAGGCATACTCTAACTCACAACTAATACCAAGTTCCTGCATTGTCGGGCTAAAGCCCGACCTACATACAGCATGTTAACAGGGTAAAATCACCCCTTAAGAAAGCCTCGATCTGTATGATATAATCCCGCCCTCGGAATCATCGTTTATCACTTTAGGTCGTATTAATGAGTCAAGCTGCTAATCCAGACATGTTTAAAAACAACCCTTTTGGTACCGAAACTACGGATGCCGATATCCTTGAGGCTTTCGAATTTCTGGATGACTGGGAAGAACGTTACGCATATATCATCGACCTAGGTAAATCACTCCCGGCATTTCCTGAAGCAGAGAAGACTGAACTAAACCTGGTCCATGGCTGCCAAAGCCAAGTCTGGCTTGTTCACTACTTTGACGAAGCCAGCAACAAGCTTTTCTTTTTAATTGAGAGCGACGCCATTATCGTCAAAGGCCTTGCCTCTGTTGTACTGGCGACACTTAATGCACGCTCACCTGCCGAAATCGTCGCTAAAGATGTTGAAGCAATATTCAATGACATGGATCTGATGCGTCATATCAGCCCAACCCGAGGCAATGGCTTGCGCTCTATGCTTGAACGCATGAAGAATATCGCTGGAAATTTTTAGTTTTTAACGAACGTAAGCAGAGGGTTCCACCCCTTATATGGACTCTCCGTGCTAACCCGCCAGCGAGCCGTGGAAGGCTCTGCCTACGGTCTACTCGGTTAAGAGCCATTTAATTATTTCCCTTCAGTTTCTCATTTTCCTTATGTAGCTTGCGTTTCATTCGTCCCAAACCAAACATCACAAAACCAATAGCAAAAGGTACTGAAATACCGGTAACCAGCGTGCTGCTTTCGATTAAGCCGCCTGATTTTGCAGACTCTGCGACGTACTTCACCAAGCCAACCAGATAATAACTGATCGCTGCTACAGATAAGCCTTCAACAGCCTGTTGCATACGCAGCTGCAGCTTGCCACGGCGGTTCATGGACTGCAGTAAATTCTGGTTCTGCGATTCTATTGTGAGGTTCATGCGCGTTCGCAGTAATTCACTGGCTCTATCAATTCTGCGCGACAAGTCATCCAAATCTTTCTCTATGGTTTCACATGTTAAGTAAGCTGGCGTTAAACGACGACTTAGAAACTCACTCAGTGTCTGTAAGCCGCAAACCTCGCTTTCCTTTAACTCTTCGAGCCTGCTCATCGCTAAATGGTAGTATGCTTCAGTCGCTGAGAAGCGATAATTTGTTTCCGATATTGTCTGTTCAATCTGCGCAGATAAGTGGGTCAACGCTCCCATCAAACGACGTTCGTCATCAAGGTTTTTAATCTCAGTGATATTCTGAATGATCTCAGCCAGATTCAAGTTCATTAGATGAATATTCGGCCCTGTCTGCTTAGCAATCGGAAACGACAACAAAGCCATCATTCGATAGGTTTCCAACTCCAATATTCGACGCACCAAGCGGCCGGTCTGACAAGGATTCAAGCCCTTATTAACGATCAGAAAGCGCCCCATGGAGTCACTATGAATCCGGTACGCTGTCCAAACCTGTGCCTGTTTATCGCGAACGAAGCAACTTAGTAAGCGATGCCCCTCAAAATTATTACGCATGGCATCTACGGCGGATTGTGAGCTTTCATAATTATGAGATTGCTCTTCTTCTACCTCGACATGCAAACCACTAATCACCTTACCAGGAATCGCTTCCAACCACTCAGAAGGCAGTAATGAAAGCCCTGTCTTTTCAAAAGGTTGACTTTCTAACTGATGAATAAAGGTATAAGTTGAAAACTCGGTATGACGTTCCCAGCGAAACTCAAAACCACCGAAGTCTTGATAGTAGCAAGAAGCTTCTTCAGTCGGTGGATTAACACTATAGCGGGCACACAAGTTACATATATGCTGATATTCCCCTAAACGAAAGTCGACGCCAGTCTGCTCTACTTGATGCAGTACCGATAATTGAGAAACCCTGGCAGGAGAGGAAATAACCGGAAAGGGGCGCGTATGCAGCTCGTTAAACAGATGGTCACGCTGGTCGTAAAAGGTAATATTGTGTGGAACGCTCTGCCCCATAAAAAATCCCTGACTTATCTAAACATGCCAGAACTTTATCATATAGACACTAAGCGTATGTGGATTTATATCAATTTAAGGAGGGATTAGTACTGGCCAGCGCTTTGTTAAGTACACTTTGTAAATCTTCCAGGCGTAAGGGTTTTGCAAGAAAGTGCTCCATACCTGCCTCCAGACAGCCTTCCTGATCTTCCTCAAAAGCATTTGCCGTCAACGCAATCACCGGTTTGTCGTATCCAAGTTCACGTATTTGGCGAGTCGCGTCAAGACCGTTCATTATAGGCATACGTACGTCCATCAGGAGAATATCAAAATTATCGTCCTGTTTTATTCTATTCACCGCATCAAGACCGTCCCTTTCTACTTCGCAGTTAGAGATACCTAGTGAATTTAGTAATGCCTCGAGCATCACACAGTTCATTTCAACATCATCAACTATCAGCACCCGTACAGCAGAATAATCAACATCGTTCAGTGAATTGCTTGCGATATCCGGGTCTTGGTCTGTTTGTGGTTCTTCAACAAGCTCAACCGGCAGATAAACAGCCATTGTCGTACCCTTACCAAGCGAGCTATATACCTGTATATCTCCTTCCATTCGTTCAACAATACGACGAGTGATAGCCAGACCTAGACCCGTCCCCTCCATATGCTTTTGCGTATCATCACCCACCTGAACAAAATCCTGAAATAAACGTTTTTGGTTCTCTTCCGAAATACCATTTCCAGTATCACTCACCTGAATTTTCAACTGCCCATCACCTAGCATACTCATACTTAGCCCAATATGGCCTTG
>NZ_LWGG01000763.1:0-5297 GCF_001635365.1 Oleiphilus sp. HI0128
GAAGGCTTAGCCGTAACTGCAGACAATACTGTTTATGTCGTCAATGACAATGACGGTGTTGATGATAGCAATGGTGAGACGCAGTTAATCAACTTAGGTAATGATTTACTAAACTAAGTGTTAAACAGGTTTAGTCTTACTTAAACAAAAGGGGCCGGTCGATTTAGACCCGCCCCTTTTTTCATGCTCTAGGCAACACTCTTAGGTTCTTTCATTCGTAATGCAACGAAAGCGGCAATCGCCAGTAGAATTCCAGCCACGATAAATGACCAGACATAGGATCCGGTACTCGCGACTATCGCTCCCGATATTTTGGTCATCACAAAACCGCCTATTCCCCACGAAGTAAACAGAAGGCCATAATTGATACCAAAGGACTTCAAGCCCCACCAACCCTTACAAAAGGCAGGAAAAAGCGCCAGATTGGTACCGTAATTAAAGCCAATAAAGGTCGCCGACAAGACAATAAAGAACGCCATCGCCCCCTCACTAGAGACGACGAATATCGCCAGAAACATATTCAAAGACTGAAGCGCCAGGAAGATTGCCAAGGCAAGGTTTTTACCCATGGCATCAGACACCACGCCAGCAATAATCCGTCCTGAGGCATTACCTACCGCCATGATGGCGACGACGATAAACGCAGCGTTACCCATACTTTGCTTCGCCATCCCAGCCACGCTACCAATCACCATTAGCCCGGCTCCAGCGCCAATAAAATACAGAAACCAGAGTTTCCAAAATGAAGCCGTTTTAATAACCAGTGATGCATCCATGGATCTTTCAGGCTCACTGCGTTGAACCGGTTCCAAGTCTTCTTGCTCTGTTTTGGCAGGCAGTTCTTTAACTACATTCTGATCCGAAGATTCTGGTTCAGCAGGAACATAGCCCTCAGGCGGATTCTTAAGAAAACGGGATAGAATGCTTAAGGCAATAAAGAATGCAGCGCCAAAAAACATCATGGTGCTTTGCAAACCCCACTCACCAACAAGGTAAGAAGCCAAGGGGGCAATATAGACAGGTGCCAAGCCAAAGCCTGCAACGACCAAACCCGCAATAAGTCCGGTCTGCCCGCCGGGGAACCACTTCAGTGCAGGTGGCGTAGCCGAAGCATAACCAAAACCGATACCTGCACCGGTGAGCACACCAAAACCAAGCACCCAAGCTGTATAACTCGTGCTTTGCGAAATCACCAGCAAACCTGCACCCACTAACACGCCACCAATCAGTGCCGTTACCCTGGGCCCTAATAAGTCCTGGCACTTACCCGCCAGAATCATCGTAAAGGCAAACACTAAACAGCAGATGGCATAAGGATCGCCAACCGAAGCTCTGTCCCAATTAAATCCACCGGCACCGCCCGCTTCAATTGATTCAACAATCTTGGATTGATAAATGCTCCAGGTATAAAGCACCCCTAGAGCCAGGTTGATCCCTGTACCCGCGATGGCTACCTTCCACCCCGGATTCTTTAGTATTTCAGACATATCCCTTCCTTATCTCTACGAACATGAAGACCGCCTTTAGGAGGCGAGTGAGATTTTTTTATTGAGTGCTCAATATAGTCTGAGTACGGCAGAAGAAAATGACGGGAGTCAACAGGTGCGTAGATTAGGCTTAGTTTTTGAAAAATTGGAATAGTGCCTAGAGACAAAGATGATCTTGCTCAGCGACTTTGAAACTCTGTTTACAATGTTCAAACGGGCAGTCAAAACTCAGTGATACCGACTGCAATTGCAGATCCCTAACACCCTCAGCTTCCGTGTCACATGATTTACCATATAGCCGGTCGCCAACAATCGGGTAGCCTAAGGAGGAGATGTGTTGGCGAATTTGGTGCTTGCGGCCCGTTAGTAATCTAACGTCAAGTAGGGAATACTCGCCCTTACCTTCAACATAAGAAAACATACTACATGCGGCTTTACCCTCCACAGGGCTATTTACTTCATAGTCTTGCGGGAAGATAGAAAAATCACCGTGCACAATTGCCTGGTAGCGTTTATCAACCCTCCCCTGACTAAACATCTCACTAAAGCATTGCGCAGCTTTTTTACTATGACATAAAACCATTAAACCCGTGGTTGCTCTGTCCAACCGATGGACTAGAAAGACAGGTCGTTCATGGGTATTGCTAAGCTTAGCAAGGTTTACTTCTACCCAACGATTAATACTGGCAAAGTCTCCCCATCGGCTTCCCTGGCAGTTCAGGCCATAGGGTTTGAACCAAATACTGTAATCATAAGCATCATGGATCAACTTTGGTTCAGGGATAGCTTGCCTGAGAACTTCAGCGTTATAATTAAGTTCAAGCTCATCACCAGCCTTTAGCGCCTTACTAGCTCGCCTTAAACGCTGCTTCCCCTTCCCTCGATGCAACCATACAGCGCCTTTTTGCATGGCGTCTTTTATCTTGGCTTGCGAGAGATTCGTATGACTGGCGAGTATCTGGCTTGCCTTAATGTGGCAATTACTTTCATCGAGCGTTAGTTTGAATTCGACTATTTCTGTCACATTATTAACCTTAGATTAAAGACACAATATTAGCGTTTAAGAATGATATTCGCCTTACCCGCCAAATAACGCTCTCGAAAGAGTTTAAAGTATTTATCCAAGCTTTGCGCAGCTTCATGCTCACCCGCCAACTTCAGTACTTCAACACCCACTTCGGCCGTACATAACTGATGATCCTGTGATGCTTCGCGCAGCTGATAATTTGACACCTTTTCAGGGCTAATCCCCAACACAGGAAAAGGCCGAAGATAAGCACTACGAAACATTTTTTTAGCCTCTCGCCAAGTTCCATCTAAGATAATAAATAAAGGCCTCTTGCCATGCACTTGACTCTCTATTTCAACCGGGTTTCGAATACACTGATCAGCTTCTGCATACTCATGAGGAAAGACCACGATAGGAAAGTAATCTGGATTCTCCAATAGATCGCGCAAAGCAGCCTCCTGCTCGGTACGTTGCCACTGGAAAGCATAATTGTCAGGGATAAGATCTGCGATGATGCGTCCGGTATTACTGGGCTTAAATACTTCCCCCTGATAGAGAATAAAACAAAATGCACAAGCAGCCTCAACAACGGGTCGCTCTGCACAGATGCAATGATGCTCAACTAATAGGCATGACGGGCACCTTTCTAACTTGCTACCACGAGCAGAAAAAGGCCGATGTATCTTTTTACTCTGCTCATCTCGTAATTTTGAGACTGCATTAAGGTGCATAACTCTCCGACTTCTTTGCAATTTTAAGGATTCTAATGACTGAATTGTAAACCATAATAAAACACGCACTTAGGCGTTTTACAGGCTGGTCTGCTTAGTTTAACTTTAATGGCATCTTAATTACTTAATAATTCAAACCTTTTTATTAAACGAATCCGCCCTTCCAGATAAGCCAATCACGATTTAGTATCACTCAATTTGACTTCAAGATTTTTCACGTCATTATTAAGCACATGACAAGCTCAGAAACTAAACGCCCTTATCAAATCTCCAATCGTGCTGAATCAACTGCTCAAACTATTTGTGGCCGCGACTGAATTATACCTCTGGAAGTGATGAGGCATGGTTTAAATCAGGGCACTGAACAAACTGACAAAACATTGCTTAAGCTAGTAAAGGCTTGGTAAGTGTGAGAAAACAAAGTTAGATAACTTAATGAATATTAGCGATAAACAGTATGGCCAAGGTGACTCGACCTTTGTTGCCGCAGGCGGTGAACCGGGACTGACACGTTTAGTTGATACGTTCTATTTAATGATGGATACCCTACCCGAAGCACAAGTCATTCGGAAAATGCACCCTGAAGATTTGACTCTATCCCGACAGAAGCTCACCTACTTCCTGGCCGGGTGGATGGGTGGACCGCGTTTGTATATGCAACACTTTGGATCGATTAGCATCCCTAAAGTACATAGCCACCTCACCATAGATAGTGAAGAAAGAGACGCCTGGATGCTATGTATGGAGAAAGCTCTCGACACTCTCGAATACCCAGAGTCTTTCAAAAGCTATTTATTAGAACAGCTATTTAGACCTGCAGAGATGATTCATCAAACCAGCCACAGCAAACATGACGAGGAGCCTTCGTGAGCACAACCCCCTTATCCATTCTCTCCGACCTGGCCACCGACACTCACGTAAAAATCCAGCAAGAGCACGCCAACATTAATCCGGTTGTCGGTGTCAGCAAAAATATGCGAGCTAACGGGATTCCGGCCGACGTCATGACAATTGATTGTCTGAAAAGTGGTAAACGAATCATCTTGATTCTGCATGATGAACAGCCCGAACAGCTTATGTATCAGTTCGCTTACCGAGATAAGGACCCTGATGATGCATTTCAGCAAATCAAGCTGGCAGATATAAGCGTCGACCTACTCTATACCTGGATAGTGGAATACTTCTCTTAGCGGCAAACTTACAGCTCGTAACCCAGGTAAAAGTATACCGAGCTGGCACCATGATCATTGGCACCGTAGCCCAAAGCAACTGGGCCCATTATGGTGTCGGTGCCTAGATAGATACTACCACCATAAATAAGCTCTTCGAGGTCGACTTTCTCATCCTGTCTCCACACATTCCCAGCTTCTGCGCTAAGTCCTACGTATAAGGGCAAACCTGTTTTTCTAATAAAGCCTCCACGTAAGTCGTATTGATAAATCAATGCCATAAAGGCCTTATGCGGCCCGCTCAGGTCTCGCTCGTTAAAACCGGACAGGTTTAAAAAACCACCTAAAGAAGCATTGTTAACACTGTGTTCGCCATCATCTACGAACATCTTATTAAAAGCAGCCTTGCCTACAAAGGCATGGCTATCAATACTAATCGCGCCCTTCCACTCAAAGCCAAGCTGAGTAGACTGGACGCCGAAATCACTTTGCCCTCCATCTTGAAGCGTTACATTATCAGCATCTTCTTCTTTATGAATAAGGGAAAGCTCAATTCGATTTCCTTCTGTTGGAAAGCTGGCACTATTTAAGCTGTCATAACCCAGTTTAAGATAAGCTCCATACGTGTCATAGTTTATCTTTTTGGAGAGTAAATAGTCATTATCCAAACTCCCCACTTCAGCCAAACCGCCCACTTCAAGTATTCCATTCCTGGAAAAGTTAAACCCCAAACCCGCCCGAAGCTGATGAATATTCTGCTCGACAGTTAAGGGAAGAACATTGAGGTCAAGTAGACGCCAGTCAACAGACTCGAAGGCATAGCGACCTAAAGTATAAAAAGTACGGGATTTTGTTAGTGGCCAATATAACTCCGTATTTAACTCAGGATCACTTCCCAGCT
>NZ_LWGG01000764.1:0-12003 GCF_001635365.1 Oleiphilus sp. HI0128
TTTCTGCCTATCCTTGTTAACACTAATCTCACATGCCAGTAGTTTAAGTGCAAATGAAGTCATTATAGGCCTTAACTATCCCGCTTCAGGCCCTTACCAAGTACAAGGACTCGCCCAAGAACGTGCTGCCGATATGGCAGTTGAAGAAATTAATAATAATGGCGGGATACTAGGAAAACCCATAAAGCTTCTTAAAAAAGACACTCAGTCAAAAGCCGCAATATCTACCACAAACGTCGTCCACATGATCGATGACCAGGGCGCAAAAATGATTTTTGGCGGTTCCTCTAGCGCTGTCTCTATTTCAGGTGGCTACGCTGCAAAAGCGCGTGACACTTTATACTTTGGCACGCTAACCTACTCAAATGCCACGACGGGGAAAGACGGTCATACCCACATGTTCAGGGAAAGTTATAACGCCTGGATGGGCGCTAAAGTGCTTTCAAAATACCTAAAGAAAAACTTCAAAGGTAAAGAGTTATTCTACATCACTGCAGACTATACCTGAGGCTGGTCGACTGAAAACTCAATTCGCAAGTTCAGCAAAACCAAAGACAAAAAAGCACACCAGCGCGCACTTGTCCCCTTCCCTGGTGCGACAAAGCAGGACTTCAAGGCGGCCTTAGACGCAGCGAAAGAAGAAGTACCCGATGTATTAGTGTTGGTTTTATTTGGCGATGATATGGCAAAAGCCTTAAAAATGGTCACCGCCATGGGGCTTAAGAAAAAAATGTCTATCGTCGTACCTAACCTGACCTTAGGCATGGCCAAAAGTGCTGGACCTGAAGCAATGGAGGGCGTTGTTGGTGCTTTACCCTGGGCATGGAATATACCAGAACAATACAATTATGAAACAGGCAAAAAATTCGTTGAAACCTTTAGCAAACGCTATGACGCCTACCCTTCTTCTTCCGCAGCTTCGGCATATTCAATTTTATATCAATACAAAGACGCCGTAGAACGCGCAGGCAGCTTTGAAACAGCCAAGGTTAGAAAAGCTCTGGAAGGCCATAAATATTCTTTGTTAAAAGATGAGCAGGAATGGCGAGCTTTTGACCAACAAAATATTCAGACAGTCTATGCTGTGAAAGGTAAGACTAAAGAAGATATTTTAAAAGATAAATACCAGTCAGATTACTTCGAGATTCTAACAAGTATGAGTGGCGAAAAAGCCGCAAGAACCCAGCGCCAATGGAAGAATGACCGATTTAAAGCAAACAAATCATCTATTCTGAATTAGCTCATAGGCCGGGGAAGGCGCTCAAAACAAGGAGCGCTTTGCCTACATTTTACTAGCGTTTGGGAATCACTGTTAAGTGCTTGTATTATTTGGTTTAAAACTAGGTATACATAAGCCCTAACTCTCTACAGAACAATCCGGACGTCTATGAGCAACAAGCAGCATGGTCACCCCCCTAAAAAATCAGTAATAGCAGCTACTCTTTTCCCTAGGATTACGTCTTTTTCTTCACTCACTCAGTGTTTGCAGCTGCTTATATTAGGTTTTATTTTAGCCCCGCTATATAGCCACGCGACGCCCGATAGCTCAATCAACTTAAGCCTGGAAGAACAAGAGTGGTTAGCACTACATCCCGTTGTATCAATAGCATATGATGGTTACTTCCCTCCCTACAGTTTTTTGGACAATGACAAATCTATCGATGGTTTTTCGCCAGAGTTGTTCGGTATTATTTCAAAAAAACTGGGGGTCGAGTTTTCGCCCTATGCAAAAACGCAATGGAAAGAGCTATACGAAGATGCCAAGCAACATAAAGTAGATATTGTGGCAACAATGGTAGAGCGTGATGAACGCAATACCTGGTTCAAGTTCTCTGACCCATATATTCGAAAGTCATTAGTTATTATCACTCGTGACGACAACACAGAGATTGATAGCAAATTTGACCTGAAATATAAAAAAGTTGCTCTGGTTTCTGACTACCAATACGCTAAACGAATTACTAAAGAGTTCCCTACGATTCAACCCTTGAAGGTTGATACGATGCTTGATGCGCTCAATGCCGTGTCTGTCGGTGATGCCGATGCAGCCGTCTCATTTATTGGTGCTGGGCATTATTATCGCACCAAGTATCTGATCTCAAACTTAAAATATGCAGCAATATACGACAGTAATGGCTCGCCTGAGTCGATTGCAGTAAGAAAAGACTGGCCGCTTTTATCTTCAATTCTAACCAAGGCTCTGCGCAGCATTCCCGAAGATCAGCTTCAAGCGCTTCGCTCTAAATGGCTTCCGATCGATTATTTACAAGCCAACAGGCAAGTTCGTCTAAGTCCTGATGAACGTGCTTGGGCAGATGCTCATCCAACTATTAAATTGGGTGTAGACCCGGAGTTCGCTCCTTTTGAGTTTTTTGAAGATGGCCAATACAAGGGTCTGGCCTCGGACTATATTAGCTTGTTAAATCGGCGCTTAAATTTAAATTTGGAAGTCATTCCTGACCTAAGCTGGGCAGAAGTGACCGAGAAAGCAAAAAATAAACAATTGGATGTTATGCCGGCTGTGGGTATGACTGAAGAGCGTAAGAAATTTTTTTAATTATACCCGCCCTTACCTGAGCTTCCATCGTGTCATTGTCACTCAGTCAGATTTTCCCTTTATTTCTGGCTTATCTGACTCAGCACTCATAAAGTCGCTGTTCAGGCAAATTCATCGCACTATGGCTTTGTCACTGAGCAGTCGAATATCCAGCCCCATACATACAAAACCCTGAATGAAGCCTTGCTCGCATTGTCAGGTGGCGAAGTCGATGCATTTGTCGGAAATGTCGCCTCAACTTCTTATTGGATACGAAAACTCAACCTTAACAACCTAAAAGTAGCCGCCCCCGTTTCAAAAGAAAAACAGAGTCTACACTTCGCTATACGAAATGACTGGCCCGAGTTGGTTTCTATTATTGAAAAAGGTCTGGACAGTATTACGGTGGAAGAAGAAGAGGCTATCCGCCAAAAATGGACAAGCATAAAAGTCGACAACAATCAGAGCCTAATGATCGTTCTTCGGATAAGTGCTGCTCTTTTTGTCATCATCATTATCGGTGCGCTTTGGAACATGATGCTAAAGCGTAAAGTAAGACAGCAAACTTCACAGATACTTCGTTCAGCGCATTATGACCAGCTAACCGACCTTCCAAACCGTTTCCTGATCGAAGACCGTTTACGAGAACGCATTAACGAAGCCAAACAGAACAACTCGAAAGTAGCCATGCTTTCGATAGACATCGATGAATTTAAGAAGATTAATGACTCCTACGGGCACAGTGCCGGGGATCAAGTTCTGAAACAAGTTGCTGAGCGGCTTGGCACAACACTAACAGAGGGTGACACACTGGGCCGCCTCAGTGGTGATCAATTCCTGATTATCATCAGTCACTTTAATGATGTGTCCGACCTAGCTTCAACAACCAGCTCCGTATTGGAGCAGTTTCGGGCAGCCTTTCAAATAGATGCGGGTTTATACACTCTTTCGGCGAGCATCGGGATCTCAATTTTTCCTTTTGACGGCGACACATCTGATGAATTACTTAAGAATGCCGATTCAGCAACTCACGTAGCAAAAGAATTCTCTAACGGTTCCTATGCTTTTTACACTAAAGAGCGAAAAGAGAAAGTATCGCGTCAAATTGAGTTAGAGCAAGCACTTCGCGCTGCCTTGGACAAGAACGAAATGTACTTGGTCTACCAAGCAAAGATCGACGCACAAAGTAAACAAGTAATAGGCTTTGAAGCATTATTACGCTGGCACAGCGAGCATCTTGGCCAAGTATCCCCTGCCGAATTTATCCCAGTAGCCGAGAGAAACGGCATGATCATTCCGATTGGTGAGTTCGTAATTCAGCAGTCTTTAGCTGCGCTGGTCGAGCTTAAAGCTCATTACAATGCACGCTGCACAATGTTGATAAACATTTCTCCGGTTCAATTTAACTCACCAAGTCTTATAGATGTCTTGAGCGACACGGTATCCTCCTCGGGCATTGACTATAGTTCGGTAGAAATTGAGATTACAGAAGGCGTTCTGATGTCCAGCCAGAGCAATACGGACTTCATACTTAATAAAATAACTGAGCTAGGTATGAAACTCGCAATGGATGATTTCGGCCAAGGATATTCATCTTTAAGCAGCCTCCGAAAATTCAGCTTTAACACCTTAAAAATCGATAGAGAGTTTATTAACGAACTTCCTTTTTACGAATCTGACTGCAAACTCGTCTCTGCTATTATCCTAATGGCGCACGGTTTGGATATGAAAGTAGTTGCCGAAGGTGTCGAGAGCCAGGAACAAAGCGACTTCTTGCTAGAGTGTGGCTGCGATTCAATACAAGGCTGGCTCTATGAAAAAGCCGAAAAGTTGTCTACCCTGCTCAAGCACAAGTAACGCACTGTTAAGCCGCTCCAGAATAAGAACCTAAGTAAGAGGATATCGCTAAATGAAGTCGCTACTCACCTTCATAACAACACTATCTTTCTATTCTCCTTTGCTTCACTGTCAGCAAGTAAGTGACCTATTCGCTCCAGAGCAAGGCCAAGCAGATAATAAACAACTCAAAACCCAAACAATACGCCCCGCTTCTGACCTTATAAAATCGCGCTATGCAAAAGAGTTTATGGTTGTCAGTGCACACCCGGAAGCAAGTAAAGCAGCCTATAAGGTATTAGAGCAAGGCGGTAATGCCATCGATGCTATGGTCACCGTACAAACGGTACTTGGTCTGGTTGAACCGCAATCCTCCGGTTTAGGCGGTGGCGCATTCCTGGTCTACTATGACTCACAAAATAACAAGCTCACTACCTTTGACGGGCGTGAGACTGCTCCCTTAGACGCTCACTCAGAACTTTTCTTAAAAGAAGACGCTCAGCCAATGGCTTTTTTCGACGCGGTAGTAGGTGGTCGATCAGTAGGCACACCCGGGACGGTTAAACTTTTAGCTGAGGTCCACAAGAAATATGGTAAGAAGAAGTGGCTATCTCTACTCAGCCCTGCGATACAACTTGCCGGAAATGGTTTTAATGTAGGCCCACGGTTAGCGAACGCAGTAAAAAGAGATGAAAAATATTTGAGCAGTGATGATAGCGCATACCAATATTTCTTTCCTGATGGACGTGCGATACAAGCAGGACAGCAACTTAAGAACCCTGCTTACAAAAACACCTTGGTCGCTCTAGCAAAACATGGTGGTGATTACTTCTATAATAGCGATATTAGCCAAACAATCGTTGATAAAGTAAAGCAAGCGAGCAACCCAGGCTTTCTATCCCAGAAAGATTTCTCAGACTATAAAGTGATTGAACGGCAAGCGGTGTGCTCTCCTTACAAGACTTACGAAGTTTGCGGAATGGGGCCACCAAGCTCTGGTGCGACTAGCATTGCGCAAATACTCGGCATCCTAGAGCCTTTCGGGCTGTCACAAAGAAGCTCAAACTCTGCAGAAACATGGCAGCTTATCGCCGATGCCAGCCGCCTAGCGTTTGCTGATCGAGGGCAATATATTGCGGACCCGGCATTTGTAGACTGGCCAAAAGCCATGCTCAACAAGCACTACCTTAGAAGTAGATCAAAGCTAATTACGCCAGGAACAGCCCTGCAAGGTGTATCGCCGGGAGTTCCCGATGCAAAATTTTATGCCGCCTATCAGGCAGGTAAGTCAATCGAAGTCCCCTCAACCAGCCATTTTGTGATCGTTGATAAAGATAAAAATATAGTTTCGATGACCAGTACCATAGAAAATGGTTTTGGTTCCAGACTAATGGTGAATGGCTTCCTTTTAAATAACGAACTCACTGACTTTTCCTTTAGGGCTCACCATAAAGGAAAACTCGTTGCTAACCGTGTTGAACCAGGTAAGCGTCCGCGTTCATCGATGGCACCCACCATCGTCTTTAAAAAAGATACCAATGGCCTCAAACAGCCCTATGTCGCTCTGGGTTCACCCGGCGGTTCACGCATTATTAACTATGTCGCCAACAGCTTAATTGCAATTTTGGATTGGGAAAAGACGCCACAAGAAGCCTTTGATCAGGCGCATATAGTTAATCGCTTTGGTGTGATGGATATCGAAGCAAACAGCTCGGCAGAGAAACTAAAAGACGTCTTTGAAGGCATGGGCTACCAAACAAAAGTGAAAGATTTAAACTCAGGCTTGCATGGGGTGATCTTTACTGAACAAGGCTTGCTTGGCGGCGCAGACAAGCGTCGCGAAGGGCTTGTCTTAGGAAAATAAATACTTATGTTTGCTTGTTGTCTAACTTGAAAGCAGCCTTGGGCCAATTTAGCTTCTGAGGCAGTCTAAAATCATTGCTTTCGCTTAAACTTGTGAGGCTAAAAGCTTCACCTCGAAAGTTCTCATCGGTGATATCATAGCGCTGTCCGAACAAATCAAAGCACATCTTATAAGCATGCAGATAGCCTCTATCAGCCTTCATACCACTATAGCGCTCGTCACCTAAAATTGGGCTCGCTAGTGACTTTAAGGCTACACGAAGCTGATGAGTTTTACCGGTTTCTGGCTTTAATGCAAATAGCCAATAGCCTTCTTTCGTGCTCAGTTCAGTATCTTTATTCAACATCGGGTCGAGCGCCTTGGCGAAAAAACGAGTCACAGCAGGATTAGTTTTTTCTCGACGAAGCAAATAACTACCACGACGCCCTTTAACCATATCACCGGCAACCGCCCCCTGCTTTTTACCTGGTTTCTTAGTACTCAGTGCCAGATAGTACTTTTCGATGGTTTTATTCTGGAGCATTTCACTTATTGCTTTGTTCGAGGCCTGAGTCTTTGCGAAAACCATCAATCCAGAAGTCATTTTATCTAAGCGATGAACAGGGAAAAGCTGCTCAGATTCGAACTGAAGCCTAACCTTTTGCACAATCCCTTGAAGTAGGTCATCACAGTGAAAAGGGATACCAGCTGGCTTATGAACGGCAAGAAGATTAGCATCTTCAAATAGCGTTATTAAGCTTTCATCAGTTTCTGAACTCACCAGCCGGCCTACTGAATTTCTAGTAAAGACATTGGCGCGACAGGGGCAGTTTTTGATTTTAATTGCTCTTGGGCAGCAAAATGATTCGTAGCATAGGGTGAATCTTCAGGCTCAGATAGAATATTCGGCCTAACAATGCGGTGATAAGTAAAACGAAGCGGAAACATCGCTACATCCGCAACAAGATCTTTCGCCATTGTCCAGCCAGAGATATCTTTATAAAGATTATTGTAGGTGCCGACCATAGCAAACAAAGATCTAGATAAGTGTAGATAATCGCTCTTAATGGTCATATCAAGCTGATAGGTATTAGACATTAAATGCAAGGCAGTCTGTAAACGCTGGCGCAAGCCTTCCTGCCCCTCTTCATAAAGGCGAAACATAAAGTCTCTACCCAATGGGGTAACGTTCTTTTTAATCAATGTTTCTTCAAGCGCTGTTTTAATCTCGTCATAGCGTTCCAGGTTTCCTTTTTGGCCCTTACTCATTTGAATAAGAGTCATCGTCAGCATATCAACATCGCCACTCAATACCGACGCCAGGTAACGACCTACCATTCCCCACTTACCACGCATATCGACGGCATTTCCCCAATCAATAAGGAACAACCTGGCATCGAGATCTACCATCACATTTCCAGGGTGAAGATCTCCGTGAAACTCCTGGTGTATCAGAAGATGTTCAAGCATGGTGTATAGGAAATTGTCGGCAAGTTTTCTCTGAAACTTTTTCTTTCGCTTACCACGGTAACGATCTATCGCCTGGTTTATCGCCATGGCATCCTGAAGGAATTCCATTTCAATGATGCGTCCAGTAGCACCGTATAAACCCGGTACATACCATACTGGCGATGCCAGGGCCCGCTGATAGAAACGGTCTTGAATTTCTGCTTCATGTTTAAAATCGAGCTCTTGCTCAAAGCCTTTGGTAAATTCCTTTATCTGTTCTGACATTGCCGCCAAAAACGGCCTCAACTTACTATGAGGTGCCCAGTACTGACTACTGATAAGCATCAGCTCGATGGCCAGAGAACCCATAGCAAACTCACGCTCTAGGTTATGACGTGCCACCTTTACGACGACCGGGACTAGAACCTCTTCATCCCCATGCTGCATTGGTTTCTTAGCAACAAATACTGAGCCAATTGAGCCGGATTTAATCGGGTTATTGACATCAAAACCAAAATATCGGGATTCTGGCTTCTGACCAAACTCCTCATTAAAGGCTTGATAGACCTCGGATGCCGTCATCGGGTCGACATCTTCCTGGAATACTTTTAACTCTTTAGAGATTTCTTCAGGCAGGAAGTCTGAGTTTGCAGCGGCGACCTGCGCCATTTTGATAAACAAAGGGCCGAACTCACGTACCATTTTGGCAACAATTTCTGCCTGTTGTTTAAAGTCTTTTGGGTCTGTTTGCAGGAAGGGTTTTATGTAGCGAATAGCCTTTATCTGTCGCTTAAGGATATGTATGTCGCCACGCAAAACCTGGAGCTTTAATACTATTTCAGACAAGGTTTTCTGATTTATCTTTCGGATATGCTTAATGCTGTTAACGATATCCAGAAGCAAAGGCTCATATGTACGCAAGACTGAACGGACAATATCCAGATTCAGCTCGACAACGCCTTTAAGCTCTGGCGATTCTATCAATTCTTGAAAGAAGCTCCAAAACTCATCAACAACAACTTCAGGAATATCGACTGGGCTGCGCAGAACCGCCTGCTTAACGACATAACCAATAAGATTTTCTGTCGACTCTTCATTGGGGATAATACGATACTTTCGAAGGTACTCCGTCAATGACCTAGAGTGAGATGAAACCGGGTGAAGATATAACTGCTCGAATAAAAGATCGAGTTCGTCGGCTAATTCATCTTGAGTGATCATGCGCTCTGTCATCAAGAGTTTCACAATCGGCACAAAGGCTTTTGGCAACGCGACACTACTCGTCGCCAAGTCGCCAGCCCCTTTAAATACGGAAAAGGTACTGTCCTTGATAGATGGAATATCCAGAAAGCGTTTTTTCTCTTTGGGCATTTTTGGCTTCGACATTATAAACAGAGCACCGTGCTTTCTTAAGCAGAATGACAGATTGATGAGCACAAGATTACCATAATGGCGACTTTCCTGCAGTCATTTGTCAACACAAAAAGCATTGTGACAGAGAGTTAAATTATTGCTTCAAAGCTAATAGCCGTAAATCGTTGCTATACTGCTTAAGAGGCAGATAAGCTTTCAAGTAAATTACATTGTTTTAAGACCCACTGAGCCCCAAAGTACTATGGAACATCTCTCGATTGTCAATTCCTTCTTCCTTATCTTTTCTGGGGCCGCGATCCTTGCTTCAATTGTTTTATATACTCGTCAGCCTATTATTGTCGCCTATATTGCCTTAGGTGCCTTAATAGGCCCTTATGGCTTGCACTATGTGAGCGATGCGCACCTGCTGTCAGAAATAGCAGAGATCGGAATTATCTTTTTGCTGTTTTTATTAGGGCTCGATATGCAACCAAAGAGCTTGATGCACATGTTGCGAAAAGCCACCCTGGTCGCTATTGTCAGTTCCCTAGCCTTCGCCTTTACCGGGTTTATGATTGGAAAAGGCTTTGGCTACAGCTCTCAAGAGTCCGTGATTATCGGCTGTGCGATGATGTTTTCTAGTACGATTATAGGCATAAAGCTTCTCCCTACAACCGTCTTGCATCACCGCCATGTCGGGGAACTTGTTGTGGGTATGCTACTGCTACAGGATTTGGTGGCAATTGTCGTGTTGCTCATATTAGGAGGCAGCGGTACTTCAGCAGATCCGGACAGCAACAGTATCTTTAGCTTCGTTAAAACAATGCTAACTTTGCCATTACTTATCTTTGTCGTATTCGCTACCGTAAAGCATGTCATCCTTAAATTGATATCCAAGTTTGACCGTTTTCATGAGTATATATTCTTGCTGACAATTGGTTGGTGCCTGGGTGTTGCAGAACTCGCACATTACATTGGGTTATCTTCTGAAATCGGCGCTTTTATCGCAGGCATCAGCATCGCGACTAGCCCAATCGCCCAATATATAGCCGAGCATTTAAAACCGCTTCGTGACTTCTTTTTAGTTCTGTTTTTCTTTTCGCTGGGCGCTTCATTCAACTTAGGCTTACTGGCAGACGTTATTCTCCCCTCACTACTACTGGCTGGGCTGATTATTGTTATCAAGCCAGTGATATTCCGTTGGTTGCTTACGCGCAGCAAAGAACCCAATGACATTGCCTGGGAAGCTGGTTTTCGATTAGGCCAAATTAGTGAGTTTTCGTTACTGATTGCCTACCTGGCAACCGCATCGGCTTTGATAGGGACCGAGGCCTCCCACCTTATCCAGGCCACAGCAATACTGACTTTCATCTTTAACTCATATATTGTTATCTTTAACTTCCCCAATCCGATCGCTATTAGCGACAAATTAAGACGAGATTAATGCCCAAAGCTCCTTGCCCCTGTGGGTCTTCCCTGACGTATGACGACTGCTGTGCTCTTATTCATGCTGACATAGCTAAAGCACTAAGAGCCGAGCAGCTAATGCGCTCTCGCTACAGTGCCTTTGTACTTGAGAATGAAGACTACCTTCTAACAAGCTGGCACCCGGACACCCGCCCAAGCAACCTTGATTTCGATTCACAAAGTAAGTGGCTTGGTTTGAAAATTAAAGATACAGTAGCAGGTCTAGAGGATGATAAGGAAGGCCAAGTGTCTTTCGTTGCACGTTATAAAGTGTCGGGCAAGGCTCAGCGAATTGTAGAGAATAGCCATTTCATTAAGCTTGATGGTATTTGGCAGTATCACTCAGCTACTGATAATTAATACTTGCTATGAAGCTTAAATGAATATATATAATAAAGTACTGCTTCATATGCATATCGCCGCATTATTGCTTGGTGGTACAGCACTTTTTTCAAAACTAATTCCCTATGCTGCCTGGGACATAATTGCCTACCGAACTCTGATTTGCGGCCTCACCGTATTTATTGTGGCACTTCTATTCAAACAAAAACTTAGAATTAGCACTTTACCCGTTTTTTTACTCTTGGTGTTTTGCAGCATGCTGTTCACCGTTCATTGGACAGCCTATTTTCAAGCGATGCAGCTGTCGACTGTCGCTATCGGCATGATCTCGATGTTTACCTTTCCTGTCATGACGGTATTTCTGGAACCCTTAATCAATAAAACACGGCTTCATAAAGCCGATATCCTCATGGGTTTGCTGGTTATGCTCGGTGTCTTTATGATCGTCCCGGACTTTACTCTCGAAAACAATGTCACCGCAGGAGTATTGTTTGGTCTTTTATCTGCACTGGCTGTGGCACTAAGAAATATTCTGGTATCAAAGCACCTGTCAGATATTTCCCCTTTCACCATTATGTTTTATCACGCGATGGTGTCAGCCGCAATTTTGCTACCCTTTGCATCTGTCTCGCCAGTGGAAATAAAAACACCCGATCTACTTGCATTAATTCTACTAGGCACCGTGTTTACGGCAATCCCACATACTCAAAAAACATACGCCCTACGCTATCGTTCAGCTAAAAGCGTATCAATGGTGATAAGCCTGCAAGTCGTTTATGGAAGCCTATTTGCATATTTACTTTTAAGAGAAGGAATAGTCTTCAACACACTACTTGGTGGTGGCATTATTTTGTTTGCTGCTTTGTATGAGAGTGTCTTTGCTAAGCACTGAGAGACTTAGTCTAAGTAGTGACTCTGTATCTAACTTATTAAATATTCTGTAGACCATTCACTACAAACCTGGTGTATAATTACACCAGGTTTGTATCGAGGGAGGTGTAAAATGCCGAGACAAAGTATTACGTTAACAGAGCAAAATGATTCTTGGTTGCGAAATCATGTAGATAATGTTCAAGATTACTCTAATAAAAGTGAATTGATAAACGATCTTATCCGCAGCGCGAGAAGGGCTGAAGCAATTAATAGAAAGCTTGAAGATGCAGAATCCAGTGGTTTT
>NZ_LWGG01000765.1:0-15041 GCF_001635365.1 Oleiphilus sp. HI0128
ATCAAAAATCTGTACAGTTCTTTATCCCACTCTTGTGTATGTATATTGAACAAGGAAGTTCGAGAGGCGTTCGTGGCGTCACTGGCATGCGACCGACCACCGGTTAAGCGCCATAGCAGGAAAGTATCGACAGTTCCAAACGCCAAGTCCCCTTCGCGAGCTCGTTCATCAGCATCATCGACATTATCAAGAATCCAACGAATCTTACTCGCTGAGAAGTATGGGTCTACCAACAAGCCAGTCTTTTCAGAAATAGTATCTTCCAAGCCTTTATCTTTCAGGCTCTGGCAAAACTCAGAGGTTCGGCGATCCTGCCAAACAATTGCCGGATAGATTGCCTTTCCTGTCTTTCTATCCCAAACAATCGTCGTCTCCCGCTGATTGGTAATACCGATCCCCATTACCTGGTCGGATTCAAGATCTAATTTGGCAAGAACTTGCTTGATTACGCTGACAGTCGTACTCCATATTTCTTCTGGATCATGTTCGACCCATCCATCGTTTGGAAAGTGCTGGGTAAATTCAGCTTGCGCAGTAAACGCTACACGGCCTTGGTGATCAAATAGTAAAGCACGTGAGCTTGTCGTCCCTTGATCAATAGAAAGAATGAACTGAGCCATATTATGATCCCTAAAAATATTATTTTGTCGTATAGTTCAATACACTTACATGTGTAAATGTTATTATTTCAATATTAGCCAGGTGTGCAGGTGAAGGGTTCTTCTATATTGCACGACCTATGCTTTCGTTAACTGTTTATAAGAAGTCTGCGTTACCATGAAACAAAGTGAAAGACACTCTCGTATCATAGAGATCGTAAGTAGTTCCGGGTTTGCAACAATTGAAGAGCTTGCCAGCAAATTTGATGTTACACCACAAACCATTCGTCGAGACTTAAAAGAGCTCGACAACGAAAACAAGATCCAACGTTTTCACGGCGGCGCTGGCCTTAGCTCCACTATTTTAAATACCTCTTACTCTAACCGTAAAGTTGCTTTCCTCAAAGAAAAGCAGCGTATTGCTGAAGCCGTGGCGCTAGAGATTCCTGACCACTCTTCTATCTTCATCAATATCGGCACCACCACTGAAGCAATAGCCCAGACACTTCTCAACCACAATAACCTCACGGTGATTACTAACAACCTTCACGTAGCGAGCATCTTGAGCACCAAAGATGACTTTACAATTATTATCGCGGGCGGTGTTGTCCGCAATCGTGATGGAGGTGTAATGGGTGAAGCAACGATAGATTTCGTCAGCCAGTTTAAAGTCGACTACGCGATCATTGGTATCAGCGGTATCGACGATACAGGTGACCTGCTCGACTTCGACTATCAGGAAGTGAGAGTTTCTCGAGCAATTGTCGAGAACTCCCGCAATATTTTCCTTGCCGCTGACCATTCAAAATTCGGACGGGATGCCTTAACTCGGCTTGGTAACATTGCCGAAGCTCATCATATATTTACCAGTGAAACACCACCGGAAAGCATCGTAAGTATTCTGAATAAAGAAAATATCAAGCTTACCGTCGCCTAACCCCTACCAATTCAACCCTGCATCGACGCCTTACTGAACCTGCGTCGATGTTTGTTTATCACTTCTACATAGCTATTTTTCACGCGCCATTTATAACAATTCACGCCGTCCTATTCTAAGATTATTTTCAATTAATTTTCAGAAAGCCTAATTCTGTCACGCTTTTTCGAAAAACTGTTGAACAATTATTACATTTCGCCTAGCCAAATGTTCGTTTTATGACATAATATGTAAAATTATTAACGTTTTTGAGGTTTATATGAACATTAGCAGTGAAAAAAAGGAACTTTTCTATGATTTAGCTATTGTTGGGGGTGGCATTAACGGGGCTGGTATTGCTGCCGATGCCGCTGGCCGAGGCTTAAAAGTGTTCTTATGTGAACAAAATGACTTGGCTTCAGGTACATCTTCCAGCAGTAGCAAGCTAATACATGGTGGACTAAGGTACCTGGAACACTACGAGTTCAGACTAGTTAAAGAAGCGCTGGCAGAAAGAGAAGTACTGCTTAATAAAGCACCTCACCTTGTCTCACCCCTGAAGTTCGTCATGCCTCACCGCCCTCACCTTC
This sequence comes from Oleiphilus sp. HI0128, assembly GCF_001635365.1. NCBI lineage: Bacteria > Pseudomonadati > Pseudomonadota > Gammaproteobacteria > Oceanospirillales > Oleiphilaceae > Oleiphilus > Oleiphilus sp. HI0128. The sequence continues at coordinate 2,106 of NZ_LWGG01000765.1, forward strand.
GCCCTGCATGGATGATCCGCTGTGGCTTGTTTATGTATGACCACTTGAGCAAACGAAATACCTTGCCCAAAGCACGGAAGGTGAAATTTGATGGTCATGCACCTTTTACAAACTCGATCACCAAAGGCTTTCAATATCATGACTGCTGGGTCGATGATTCACGTTTGGTAGTTATGAATGCGATAGATGCCCATAATCGTGGTGCAAGCATTGAAGTTCAATCACAGTGCCATAACTTGAGCTTCGACAAAGATCTTGGTCGTTGGCGCCTAAGTATCTTCAACAAGATCGAACAGCGCAGCTACGATATTCTCGCAAGCAATATCGTTAATGCCTCAGGCCCCTGGTTAAACAGCTTTCTTGATTCAGCGGCAGAAGATATTAAACCGGCTCGAAATATTCGACTGATTAAAGGCAGCCATATTATCGTTCCCCGCTTTGAAGAACTGGATGAAGCTTACATTCTACAGAACGAAGACAAGCGTGTGGTATTTGTACTTCCCTATCTTGATCACTTTTCAATAATCGGAACCACCGATAAAGAATACCAAGGAAAGCCAGAAGACGTAGCAATTGAAGAGTGGGAAGTTGATTACCTGATTAAGGTATACAATCAACATTTCAAACGTTCGATTTCTCGTGAAGATATCCAGTCTACCTATTCTGGCGTCCGTCCACTGTGTGATGATGAATCAAACGACCCCTCAGCAATCACCCGTGATTACACGCTAGAACTCCATCAGGAAAGTGAAAGCAACGCCCTGCTTTCAATCTATGGCGGCAAAATCACCACTTACAGAAAGCTTTCAGAAGCGGTTCTAAACAAGCTGTCGCCATTTATTAAGGAGCTTGGTAAACCTTGGACTGCAGATGAACCGATGCCCGGAGTTCAGTTCGTTGGTCAAACAAGAGAGCAGATAGAACAAGCTATTAACAAGAAAGCGCCATGGCTAACTCATACTCTCGTACAACGCTACCTCAAATCATATGGCACCCTTTGCTTTAGCTTTCTAGCGAACAAACAAGGCATGAGCGATATGGGAGAATACTTTGGTGCCGACTTATTCTCTGCAGAAGTCGACTACCTGATTGAACACGAATGGGCACGCTCAGCTGAAGATATTCTCTGGCGCCGCAGCAAACTCGGTTTGTTTTTGAATGAAGAGGAAATTTCGAAGCTTAAACTGTATTTTGAGGGGCGTTTTTCTGGGCTCGCATCAAAAAAGCCAGCCAAAGCGGCGACTGAAGTCGCTGCTTAGGCATTCACCCTAAGCTCGTGGTAGAGGCATCAATGCTTCGATTGCGGGCTATGATCATTAGCGAGGGGCGGAACCCTCTGCTTACGAGCGGGGGTTAGTATCGTATTTCTGGGATAGCGACCATACTTGTAGGCAGAGGCCTCCGTGCCTCGCTGGCGGGTTAGCACGAGTTCGATCATTAGCGAATGGGCGGAACCCTCTGCCTATGGATAGCAAATAAATTTGGGCTAGCCTGGGAATAACTCTATTGGATAGCTAATCGTTGCCTGATCGACACCTGACTTCTGTCCGAAGTTGACTAAGCGCAGACGCTTACAAATTTTGCTTTCCAGTCTTGGCTCATTCAGTGTTGACTCTACTGCCGAACAGCTAGAGACCTGACCACTTGGCTCAACGACTAGCTGTGCAGTAAAGGCTCCTTGCAGTGAAGGCTTCTTACGCAGTGCGCGATTATAAATACTGTTAATCGCAGATTTATTGGCGTCCATGGTGCGACGAATATCTTCACGAGTACGCTGAGCAACCATGCGCTTCGCATCCAGTTCTGCCAGTTCAAGCGCGGTTTGAATTTCTTCAGCTTTTTCTACTTCCGTCATCTCTCTTGAGGCCAATTCCATTCTCTGTGTTTCTTGCGTCAACTTGGTTTCATCAATGCCTGCACTGCGTGAAGTTTTCGCTCTTGAGGCGAGCTTATCTTCAACTTTACGAGCAATAGGTTTTGCCGAAATCGTTTTGGGCGTATCGAGTTTAACGCTATCAGCTAAGCTACTTAGTGCAGACAACTGATTACTCATCGCTAGCAAACCAGATGTTTTGGCTTTCTCTCGTGCCAACTGAATATCTTTTGCTTTCGGCTTAATTTTTGGCTTGGGCTTTTTCGCTATTTGAGCCTTAGGTTTTGGTTTCGGTTTTGGCTTCTCAGCAACTTTCTTCTCAGGCTCAACCTTCTTAATCTCTTTCTTAATCTCTTTTTTAAGGACAGGTTTAGGCTTTTCTTTTTTCTTAAGTATGACCTTTGCTAGTTGAGGAGGCAGGGCTTCCAGCTCTTCCCTATCTTGCTCAGGTAAATCCACCCACGAGACATAAACAGCGATTGCCAAAAATACAGGAATAACCGCTGCGGTAATCTTCCCTAAGCGTTCACTCTCACCTGCTTCGGCATTCCAGGCTGGCCCTAATTGATTAAACGCCATGATTAAGCCTCCTGCTCAACATGCTTATTAACCGCAAGTGAAATGCTGGCATAACCAGAATCCACACAGGTTGTCATAATTTTCTTTAACAGCTCATATGGCAACTCTCGATCGGCAACGATAGTGATTGGACGCCCTTCTGGCGCGACTGCGCTGTTAGACTTTGAAGCCTGATAGTCTAACTCAGCCTTAAGCAGAGGTTCTACCTCTCCTTGAAATTCACGAAGCTCGGCGACTTTAACGATCGCTCGGCCACCGACAAGAATATCGTCGTGAGTCACGGCTAATGCCAGCGCATCTTTTGGCATTTGATCAGCATTAGAAACCGGAAGCTTGACCATATTGTTCTGGTTCAATACTTGTACATCACTTGAGGAATTTACCATCAAGAAAAACACAAGAATCGTAAAGATGTCCATCAAGGATACCAGGTTTAACTTACCCTGATTCTTACTACGGCGTTGGTGACGCTGGATACGCTTGGCTTTTGCTGATGTTTTCATGATCTAACCTTCCCATCAGTTAATTCGGTCTTGGCATCCGCAACACTTTCGTTTGCATCAACAACTTCCGGCGCATCGGCTATCGACACTTCCGGGAATAACTCGGCATTCACTACACTTCCCGCAACAACGGTACGGTAAGATCGCACCTTATCCATCACAGACACCAAGGTCTGATAGGAAGTGTCTTTTCGTGCCATGACAGTAATATCTTTCTTTTCCGGAATACGCGATTTCAGCTCCTGCATCACTTGCCCTAACATCGCAAAGTCGTAAGCCCCAGTACTTACGGCCGCGTTGTCAGAGCTATTATTTGCAACTGAATTCCGCTTTAAACTATCTATTTGCTTAATCACACCGCCTTTATTGTCGGCAACCACCAACTTATCTTCCAGAATCATTACCTGTAACTGCAATGACTCATCATCCTGAGCTGAGCTTTGGTCTTGAGTTGGAAAGTTCAACTCAAGTACACTCGTATGAGCAAAGATCATATTGATCAGCAAGATTGGTACAAGCACGATCATTAAATTCATAAATGCCGTGATATCCAGATCTGCTTCACTTCGTAAGCGTCGATGTTTGCGTTTCATAGTCGAGTCTGCCTATTTCGCTAAGGATTGATCAATAAAGTTGGTTTACAAAGACCAACTAAACAGCGGCTGCCGCATTAAGCCCTGAGTCAGCACTTGGCGACTGTGTAGCCTTAGCAGGTGCTGGAACCGAAGCTGATCGGTCACTTAATAAGTTCATCACTTTAATGCCCGCCATTTCAAAACTATCGACAATCTCGTTAGTCTTTGTTTGAAGTACTGAGTGAACGAGTAATAAAGGAATCGCCGCAATCAAACCGAATGCAGTCGTGTTCATCGCTACTGAAATACTTTGTGATAGCAAGCTAGCTTTTTGTGCAGGATCGGCCGAGGCAACCGCTGTAAATGCAGCGATCAAACCAATGATCGTGCCCAACAAGCCGAGCAAGGTTGAAACGTTAGCTAAAGTCGCTAGATATTGCGTACGTTTTTCTAAACGCGGCATCGTTTCCAGCAAGCCTTCTTCCATCGCATATTCAATTTCTTCACGTGGCTGTCTGCGGCCTAATCGAACCAGACCCGCACCGATCATATTCGACATGGCGGTCTTAGACGAAGAAGCAAACTTTACAGCCGACTTAAAGTCCTTCCCGCTAATCATACGGTGAAGCTTATTAAAGTCCTGGCGGTTATTACGCTTAGCGACACTCAGGTAAACATAGCGTTCAATTGCAATCACCAAACCAACTACCAAAATGATTGAAATCGGATACATGAAGAATCCGCCTTCCTGAAAAAATCGAATTATTGTCTCGATCATAACAATTTACTCCTGGGGGTTTTCTTTGCTTTATGCCTTGTAGGCCATTTAAAATTTATACAATCATCAAGTGCACTTCGCTGACGATTGCAAACAATTGTGAAAATTGTAGATTGAAAAGAGAGAAAAGACGGTTAGATCACGAAAGGATTTGTTGCGAATTGTGTTCATGTTCTTCCATGCACATACTTTGTGTGACTCCTGTCATAGTTTGACGCCATATAGGCCAATATACCTTCTTTTAGCTTACAAGAACCTGTCTAAGTGATGAATCCTACTTTGGTATTGCGGGCACAGTAGTCGCTTTTACATTCTGTTTGCTGAAGGCTTCATGGTAACTTTGCATTCTCAGAAAGCTGGCCCGGTCAAGCGGCTGAATAGGACGTGACGATGCCAAGGTCTGCTCAGGTTCATCAAGAGAGTAAACCTTTGCTGGCTGCCAAGGAACCAAATACAAAACGGTAGGAAGCTCTTGGTTCCCTCGAATAGTCGCCCCTTCGATTGCGATCACAGTTCCTTCTGCCGCCACAACTTGCGTTAAAATAAGACAAGTCAGTAGCATTAAACATTGAGTTAATTTCATATCCTACAACTCCTTATTGTCTATTTTTGATATCAAAGATCCAGTCTTTTACCTGAGGGTCTGGCTCATCAAGTAAAGACTGATATTGCTCGTATAAAGGCAAAGCGTCCGCAAACTGCCCACGATATAAATCCAACAAGATACCCAAGTTTCTAATGGCTGTTATATCTTCAGGGTTCTGATCCAAAGCCTGGCGATAATAGCTCTCCGCCTGATCGAAATCGCCTTTCTCCCGCATAATTTGACCGAGATAGTTGAGTGCCGGGCCAGTAAACTTTGCCAAGTTATCCAAAATCTCAGCCCGCTTGTCTGTAGGCAGATCTATCGACGCCTTGTTATCAGCCTTTTGTTTGTTCTCCTGCCCAAGCGAGTCCTTCAGAGCGAGCACTTTCGATAAGTATGACTCAGCCTCTTCTACATTTCCCAACCACCAGCTACTAATGCCAAGGTTCAAGAGAGGCCCAGGGTACCAGGGGTTTTGCTGATGTATTTCTGCCAGAGTATGAAAGCTATCTTCAAGCTCATCGTTACCTTTGAATACCCCGGCAGCCATCGCTTGGTCCGATGAACTCTCTAGTGACTTCATCGTTTCAACAGCGTCTTGATATTGTGAAACTAATGCTTGTCGCGAATCTTCAGCGGCGATTGATTCCTTATCTATTTTTCCTTTTGTTGCACAGGCACTCAAGATAAGGCACAGACAAACCATCAAAAAACATGACATTGATTGCCTCAAACAGATGAATAGACCCTTAATACAAGTCATAGATGATCTCGCTCTTTAATTCAGGCTTATCGTAACGCCCTGGTAGCAATTCTTTTAAGGCATCAAAACTATTCTGAACCCAGTCATCGTAGATACCAATCCAAGACCTACTGGAGTTCTGTTCATGAATTTCAATAGCACTGTCTTCAAAGGGATAAGCTTGTTCTTCAAGAAGAATTTCGTACTGCTCTAGCTCCAGCTCGTTCAGGCCTGTAGGGCGATCAGAATCCATTAAGTCGCGACTAAGCTGAGCATAAATATCAGCCATGCGATATCCAGCTTCGGTTGAGAACTGAGAGACACCATAACTCGCCGTCTTTTGATAGGCTTTCATAGCTTTTTCCAAAGCTTTGGTTTTTTTAATCATGGTTTCGTTTAGAGGTAGTTTTAACTTGATTCGTTTGTACTGAATAAAGGCATCATTAGCCAAAACACTCGCAGCACCTGCCGCCAAGAAGCGCATACGGTCATCTGCAGCATCACCCAAGCTATCGACCTTCTTCATTTGTTTAGCTAACCAAAAGCGTCGCTTCAGGGGTTTATCCGTTTCTTTATAAAGTTGCGCCAAACGATGAGTCACCTCCATATAGACATCAGCTGGCTCGGCATAGGTATTCGCATAAAGCCGGTAACTGAGTATCGCCTCTTTCTTGTTGTCAGCCTTATCGTATAGCTCCGCTACGATAAACTGAATATCCTGCTTTTCCTGCTCGGTTTTTGCCAGCTTACGCATAATACGCAATTCTCCGGCCGCTGCTTCCCACTGTTCGGTTTCACGATAAGCCAAAGCCATTTTAGCAGGCAGCGTATCGAGTAAATTATGCTTTGGGTAACGCTTTCTGAAGTCTGAAATAACGTCGATAGCACGATGCCATTCTTTTAATTCAATCAAATAACCTGCGGCATCATATTCTGCGCTGGCTCTGAGGGTGGAAGTCGGAGCAACAAGCCCCACGCGAAGAAACTCGTCAACGGCTAGCAAAGTCTGCCCATCTGCCAACTTCGCCTCTGCCTGCTTAAAGACACTCGCAGCCAGGCTTTCAATTGTTGCAGCCCGGCGCTTGTCCTTTGCAGGCATTTGGGTCAATACCTCTTGATACGCACCTTCTGACAGAACAAAGTCATTTAAAGCATACAAACTGTGCGCTTTAATCAAACTACTTTCTAATAAGGTTTGTTTATCAAGCTTGGGCGCACCTTCAAACGAAGTCGGCCAGTCAATCAGGCGCTGAGCCAAAGGTAATGCCCCCTGATAATCTTTCCTGTCAAAATACTCAGAGCTCACGAGGTACAAAACCGGAACCGCTCTATTGTCTTGCTTGTGAATATCAACAAAACGCATTTGAGCCTGCTCCCGCTTAATACTTAAGCTTTCCAGAAGAGCTTGCCTTGCCTCTTGCTCTGTTGGCAGCTTATCTTTTGGCAAGGCTTTGATGCTCTTTAAGTAATCATCATAGAGCAGCACGGAAGCGTAAGCCGCATCACTACGACCAGAAAATTCTGAGAACTCATAACCAGCTCTTTCGAAAGCCGAGATCGCTTCTGGAAAATGTGACAGTTGTGTCTCGCTCTCAGCCAATAATACTAGGCGCTCTGGCAAGTCTGAATGATTGGGAAAGGTCTCGGTAAAGGCACGGTTATATCGAGCAGAAAGCGTATATTCATCGAGCGTTTTTTGCTTGCTGGCAGAACGTTTCTTAGCAGCCTTGCGTAACTGGCCGGCTTTAACGTAATGGCGATCAGCTAACTCTTTTAACAGTGGCTCCAGCTGTTCTTTTGTATAGCCCAGCGAGTCGGTAGCACCTTCAGGCTCTGGCTTCGGAGCATGCGTTTGCCAAAATTCACTGCCTAAGCCATAAGTCTCAACAAATCGCACTTTCTCGGGGTAGATATCTTTCTTAAAGCCTGCGTGAACCAGCACAGTGATGATCTGCATTTGATATTTTGGCGACCACAAACTCAGTGGCTGCCTGGCAATATAGTTCTTATAAACTAACACCGCGTCACTAAACTGCTCTTTATTCAACAGGAAGTCTGCATAGCTGGAGTAAACAACATGCTCATAATGTCGCTGGCCCGTTTCTGCAAACAGAGCCCCCAAGCTTTCTGCCCCACCCAAATAAGAAAACGACAAACTCATAACGCGCATTAAGTCTTCGACCAGAGTTTGATGCTGATTCGCAACCAAGGCCGAGGCTTTATCTTGATCAGCCGAGTCCTGACTTAACAATAAATCTAACACGCGGCTGTAGCTTACCAGCGCTAAAGAGTATTTTGCCTGTTTGAACAAACTCCAGCCTTGCATGTAGTGGGCGTTAGCCAAAAAGGGGCTTTCCTCTTTAGGCGCTTCAGTCAGAATCACGGCAGAAAATGCCTGCTCGGCCAGCCTATACAGTTCGTCAGTGAACAGGATCTCTCCGCGTCTAAATTGTACTTCGGCATAATAGTTTGAGCCCGGGTATTGCTCGGCAATTCGTGTCAGTATCTTCAGGTGTTGATCACGCAAACCTTTCAACTCATAGGTCTTTGCCAATTGATATAAGACGTGATCGTTATCTTCTCTGTCTGGATACTTTTCAAGCAGACCTAAATAAGCAGTGATAGCGATATCCAGCTCATCAACAGCCTGCTCTGCCATTAATAATTCACCTTTCTGAAGCTTAAGATCGGCTAAGCGATGCAGAACCTTCATTTGCGTTTCAGGGTCTTTCAGCATAGGTAGCAGACGAGTGTAATTCTCGATAACTTCTGAAATTTCAAGACTTAAAGATGCCTCTCTATCAATCATCAAGACAGCAGGCTGAAGTGAAGCAATACTTTCAGGCCCATATAAGGGATAGGTTCTGGAGTCAAATAGCTGGCAGCCTGACAAAGCAAATAACAAGGTAAGCAAGCATGCTGTTCTAAGTAAACTCACAAGCTAGCCTCCTCTGTCGTCATGCTGGTTTTCTCTGCAGAATCCGAATGATAAACCTGGTCTGAAATTCGGGCTAATGACTCTCGCGAAGCCTTCAAATAAACACCCGCTTCAGCGATTTGCTTTTCGTAATCCTGTTTGGCCAAAGCAACAAGTTTATTTCTTGCTTGCGCAAGACTCTGGTCTAACTCCGTTCTAATTAGCGCTAGCTGCTCTCTTCCTTCAGAAACTCTCTTTGCTAGCGCTTCATTGCCACCATCAGACTCCAGTTTTGAACGTAACTTAGCTTGATATTCATTAAATTCTGCCATTTCACGATCGAGTGCACGAAGTTGTTTGACCGCCTGCCAACGATTGTCACTAAAGGACTCACTCAACCACCAATCGTAATAGGCTTTAACTCGATTCAAGCGCCGTTCGTAACGGCTACGCTTGCGATGATCATGTGGAATAAGTGCTAACGATGACTCGGCTTGCTCAATTTTCTTGGCATATTTAATCTGCTCCTCATTCATAAAGAATCGCAAGTCTTCAGTCTCGCTGGCATGATTAATCGCCGCAGCAAACCTGTCCTGCTCATCTTCCCAGTGTGCAGCGTCCTGGTTCTCCATCGCTTGCTTTGTTTGCTGTATTTTGTCTTCACGAAGCGCAATACGCGTTGCCATCATGGTGTCGAATGAGTCCAGCTGGCTAGCCCATTGAGATAAAGATTCTTCTAACTTATACAGCTCATGCAGCTCACTTACCTGGCGCTGAAACGCATCCGTTGCCAGAAGGTGTGCAAAGCTATAGTCATTAGGCTGAACATTTAGCATGCCATAGGCATCATTCACTAACTTCGCATCACCTAAGGGGCGTGAAAGGTTCAAGGCGGCAATCAAACGCGACTCATCGACCTCTTGTGCTTGTCTGCCAAAACGCTCTTGTAAAGATTCATAATGCTCAACAGCCACTCGGTAGCTTTGGAGTGCAAGCTTTGTTTCACCCATTTGCTCGTACAGATAGGACAAAGCATAAGGCACTTGCTGTAACCAGGGCGTAAATTGTGGGCGCTCTTTCAACAACGTTAAAGCTTCGAGCGCCAAGCCGTGCTGACCAAGGTTAGTCGCAGCAACTGAATAAGCGAAAAGTGCCTGGTCAGATAACAGACTATCTTTTCTGATTTCGCGTAAGACACCTAAAGCGGATTGATTATCTCCCTGCTGAAGGTATAGCTGCCCAAGGCTTAGCAAACACTGTTCTCGTAAGTTAATACGCTCCCCAGCACCAACATCATTCGACTGACTATAGAGTTCATCTATTTGATTAAGCAAACCAGCTGCCAAGCGCTTCAAATCTCGCAAAGCAACACTTCGAACCACTTCATAGTTCGCATTAGACGCTGCCGCTAGTCCACCAACGGCGGCATTATACTGAAGGTACTGTCGCCATAAGTTGCCAGGAGGAATCTGGCTAATCAAGCTTGCAAGCATAAGGGGTTTATTTTCTTGTTTGATACTATGATCCCGTCCGATCAATAGTCCTTTCATATAGAGCATTTCATGGAACAAATGAGGCTTTTCCTTTCGCAAAAGCTGCATCTGTACTTTGTCAAAACTTTCTGAAGAGCGCTTATCATCGGCGGTAAGGTAGAAGACCTTACCTAAGTAGTACCAAGCCTGGTTACGATCGCTCAATGAAATTTGCTTGGTTAGAAGCGTCTCAAATACTAGTTTGGCCTCTTCGACCATTCCGTAAGAGAGCATCAGCCCCCCCTCCACTAATTCGGGATGCTGGCCATGCCCCTGGATTCCGGAACGGAGCTTGGCAACATTTAGCGCGCTCAAAGCTTCAAAGAAATTTCCTTGATGGTACTGGAACAGTACCTGACCGTAATTTAAGTCTTGAGCACGTTGATATACCGGGTACTCATCAACCAGCTTTGCTTCTGAAGACTGAGCAACACCCGTCCACAGACTCACGCAGAGAATACACAAGGTAATCAGTGCTTTCACAAAGCGCTGAGTTTGCTCAGGAAGATAAGTTTTTAGCACGCTAGTTCCACTCAACGATTTCGACATGAGGTTGATAGTTTTCACTTTGGTCGCTTATCTGAATCTCTAGCGAAGCAATATCACTTGTCTTTTCAAATAGCGTGCTGGCAGCCTTTTTGTACTCGCGCTTATCAGGCCCGAGCCCGCTTACAACGGCCGTTAGCTCGTGCTCGCCACTCTTCAAGTTACCCATATGCAAACGCTGCATACCGCCCTTTCGTAATGCTGTGACTTGACGCTGCGTATACAAATGGCTAGCAACAATTTCATCATTCAGCTTTAAGGTCACACTGTCAGGCTTGAAGAATTTACCCGTATCCAGACTCAGATAAACAACAAACTGGGTATTTGCCGGAAACAGCAAATCTTCTTCCAGAATAAACAGGTCTCGATTCAGCTTGATGACCTTTTTCTTCAGCTGCGCCACACTCAAGGCAACAGGCTTGTCCGCCACAGGCGCAGACTGTTTTTCGATAACCGCACCCGGCTCGGTCGCTGACTCCTCACCAAAGCTACTCACTGAAACTAGGCATACAGCAAACAAGAGTATGCTTTTCAATGCTTTTCTGGTCGCTTTATTATTCATCTAACTCTTCCCCAATTCTCTCTAATATTCCATCGTGACCGATATACGCGTGACCCACGCATCGAAACCATACAAAGGTTCGTTTCCTGCAACAGTAGAAGGTTTGGTCACATCTCTGAAGTTGTCATAGGAAAATTCTAAGTAATCAACCAAAGCCGTTAGCTTTAGCCTATCTACATGTGGAATGGCACCTTTGCCAAAAATATAACTTGCTCCTAAACCAATCGTATAATCACTAAAGGTACTCAATTCCTTATCGCGCCCCATAAAGTCTTGTGAGTCCTGAAAGGGGAAAAGGTCACTATAAAAGTCTGCACTGGTTTGCTGGTAATAACGATATCGGCCCTCAAAGACCCAAGAAGGACCAACCGGATGAATATATTGAAGTTCGAAGGTATCCGCTTCTATCCCCCAGCTGTCAGTGAAATAACGATACTCTGCTTTAATCGATGCTCGATACGGCAAGTAGTAAAGAGAACGAAGTGCAACAGCTGTACTGGTTCGTGTTTGCGGGTATTTTTCAGTGGCTGTCTCGAAAGATGAACCACTCTGATAGCGGTATACGCGATAGGGGTTATTCAAATAACCTTCGTCAGTAATAATATCGACGTCCACGCCAAAGAGCATATTCTTCGTGATGACTTGAGATAGCCCCAGTTTGTAGTTCTGCCTGTCAACATCTTCAGAAAAGTCACTCTGAATCATTCCCACTTCATCCCAACCTCTGGAATAACCCAAGCTCAAGTTAGTTAAATCACCAAAGAAATCTTGTGAAACAGAAACAAACACCGTGTCTGCTGAGAAGTCATTTTCTTCACTGTTGGTATAGCCCGCGCTCACTATCGTTTTCTCATGAAGAAAATCTACCCCGGCACTGTACTCAGTTCGCTCTTCTTCATAAGCACTAGCAGTGGCGCGCACGTCAATAGACGCCGACGACACTGAATCAACATAGTAATGTCCATTCAGGGAAAAATTCGTACCGGCACTTTTTCTTACCAGAACAAAGGGGCCATTAATATCCATACCACCGCCTTCGTAACCATGATACAAGGCGTCAACCGTATCAGGAGGAAGCGTTGCTGTATTACCTACTGCACTGATCACCAGGGAATTGACAATAATTAACAATTGAAAAAAGGATTTAAAAAAAGGCACCTTGGCTTTCATTTTAATTACAGCCACAGCCACCTCCTGCGCCACCCTCTGCTCCACGAGCAGACTCCCTTGCCTGGTATACATGGTGAATGTATGCACCCGCAGCCCCATGTCGATCTAAGCTCATAATAGGGTCGGCCAGATTACTTCGCTCATAGGGTTTTACCCACGGCTTAATTTCACCGCAAGCCTGCAAGCCACCGAAAGACAGCAAACAGATAATTACGCATATGACTGCTTTAATACTGTTCATATTAGGAACCCGTGAACTATTCTCTGATCAACTGTTTAACCTGGTTTGCGTACTCTTCTTCATAGCCGGGCTTATATCCGCGATGTAAAAAGCGCTTGTTGCCATCGCGATCAATCATCACAGTTGTCGGCATCGCATCCACCTCGTACATCTCACTTACCTTGCTTGTCGAGTCATAGACCACAGGAAAATCAACCGGCACAGCTTTCAAAAAGCGATCTGCATCAGCTGAATCTTCATCCACATTGACCGCTAAAATGGTAAAACCCAAGTCTTCATATTTGGCAAAAATATCATTCATCAAGGGCATTTCCTGACGACATGGCCCACAC
>NZ_LWGG01000766.1:0-8861 GCF_001635365.1 Oleiphilus sp. HI0128
CGGTATTCGAATAAATAGTATTGAAAGGGAGCTTGTTAGGTTTCTGTGTGTTGGTTTGCTGGTTGCTAATCAGAGTTTCCAGGGGGTTGAGTGGGTTTGTGGCTTGAGTAAGTGAGCCAATAAATAATAATGCGGCGTATAAGGCCAGGAGCAAGCCTAAACCTTTAGAGACTCTTTCTATTCCAGGCTTAGCTGCATCAAAAGCACCCATCTGGCTTGCTGTTAGGCCGCATAACAACGCCCATAAAAATAGCGAAACTGACTCAGGGATAACACGGCTAATGAGCCAGATTGCCACGGCAATTAGCATTATGCCGAAAGCGTATTTTACTTTGTCCATCCAGGCGCCGGCTTTAGGGAAGAACTTACCGCCACCTATAGCGATCAGGATTAATGGCACACCCATACCCAAGCCCAGAGCAAATAATGAAAGGCCTCCGATAACTGCGTCTGCTGTACTGCTTATATAAAGTAACGCACCTGCGAGCGGGGCTGAGACACACGGTGAAACAATTAGTGCTGATAGTGCACCGATAAAGAATACGCTGGTGATATGCCCACCATTAAGGTTTTGGCTGGTGGTATTGAGGCGGTCTCTNAAGAAAGCGGGGAGTTGCAGCTCGTAAAGGCCGAACATAGCTAAGGCAAGCAAAATAAATATTGCCGAAAATACGCTTAATACAATTGGGTCTTGCAGGGCTGCCTGTACATTGGCTCCCGCACCGAGCAGTCCTGTCACCACGCCTGCTGCAGCATAGGTTGCCGCCATACCGATAACGTAGGCTAGGGAAAGCATAAAGGATTTACCGACCGTTGGCTTTTGCTGGCCAGCAATAATGCTGGTAATAATCGGGATCATTGGAAACACGCAAGGTGTAAAGGTCAATCCGATCCCGAGTAAAAAGAATATTCCTACAATCGCCAGCAGGCTACTGTTCTGAATAAAGCTAAAGACGCCCGCAGCGTTTTCAAAGTCTGGGCTTTCTTGAGATGAAGGCGTTTGTTGCTGGTTGGGAGCTTGAAGCTTGTTGCTAGTTGTGTCGCTATTACTTTTTTGCGCTACATATAAGACCTTTTCGTGCTTTGGTGGGTAGCACAAGCCTGCATCTGCACAGCCTTGGGAGCTTATTTTAATCTCGACATCACTTAGTGAAGCATCGACGTCAATAGGAAGAGCAATTTCAACGTGCTTATAGAACGCATGAACCAAGCCAAAGTAATCATCCTGTTTAGGCTTTCCCTGGCTAGAAAATTCGGGAGGGCCAAGCTTTACCAGAGGTTCTAATGACTTATCGACAAGGCGGAATTTGAAGCGTTCTTTGTATAAATAGTAGCCGTCAGCTATTTCCCAAGACAGCTTTAAACCATTGTCTGTAGGCGATGAGCGAAATTTGAATGCCTCATCAACCTTTAGGAACTCATTCTGGCTTGATTCAAATAATCCCTTGCTATCTGAGCTAGAAAAACTAGTACCGCCAGAGGAATATGCGTCGGAGGTGAATGTTCCAAGAGTTAGGTAGATAATAACTAATAGGATATTTCTCATACTGGTTCAAAACCTTGCGATTGCATATATTGCACTTTAGATATAAATCTACTGTGTTGGTTCAATCAAAACTGTTAAATAGAACGATAAGAGGCAATAGATTTGTATAAATTCGTAATCATGCCATTATAAGTCGCTTTTGTGGGCTTGAAGATTAATATTCGATTAGATATTCCCAGGCTGCAAAAGTTTGATTGGTCGTAAGAAGGATTGTTAATCCGGTGGTAAATACTGAACAACAGCGCACCCAGTCCAGCTGTGAAAATAAGCTCGTTGATACAGCATTTGCTGATGTCACAGAATTAGTTAGAATTTTCAATAACTTGTTTATAACTCTCGAAGGTACTGAGTTGGTGGTGGGGGCTGATGAACCTCTCTATCTGCCAGCCTCGGAGACGGGTAGCTTATGCCAGGTTATTTCAAGGTTTGATTACTTCTCAAGCGCATTACATGAAATTAGTCATTGGTGTATTGCGGGTAAAGAGCGGCGCAAGTTAATTGATTTTGGTTATTGGTATGAGCCAGATGGGCGCAGTGACCAACAGCAACGCGAATTTGAGAAAGTCGAGATTAAGCCGCAGGCGCTTGAGTGGATTATGACGGAAGCTTGTGGAATGCGCTTTCGTTTGAGTGTCGATAATATTGCTCAGCCAGATGTTGGGGCGAGTAAAGAGTTTATCTGTGAGGTGGCTCAGCAGGCGGCTGACTACATAGAAAATGGCTTACCTGAAAGAGCTAACTTATTTGTTCAAGCTTTGCTAAGTCACTATCGGCCTGATTGTCGGTGCCTGGAAAGTGACGCATTTTCACTTGATAGGCTAAGCTAATGACAGTTTTAAGCAAATTAGCGGCTAATTAGGTGTATTCCGCTTGCAAGGCAGGGTTAGGGGGCATAAGCTCTCAGGTCAATATTTTAAGTGTTACTAGAGTGTATTCTAAATGAAGTTAAGTGGTTTTTTTGGTAAGAAAAAGCAAGACGAGTCGAATAAGGCACAAGGTGCCTCGACCAAAACTAACAAGCCTGCTTCGGCAAAAGAAGGGGGCGCCAATAAACCTCAAGCAAAGAAACACCCAAAACCTGAAACAGCAGGTAAGCCTCAACACAAAGGTGGCAAGAAAGGAAGCGCTCAAGCTAATGTACAAGAACAAGGGGCGAGTGTAGCGCCAAAAAAACAGGCTTGGAGTGCTGAGCAATATGTCGTAGCGCCCGAGGAAGGCAAGACCCGCTTTCACGATTTAGGTTTGCAAAATGACTTATTGCATGGCATCGCTGATCTGAAATATGAATATTGCAGCGACATTCAGGCAGAATCTCTACCTCACACTTTAAAAGGCTATGACGCCATTGGTAAGGCTGCTACGGGCACCGGCAAAACTGCAGCCTTCCTGATTACCATTATTAATGACTTGCTATCTCGACCTGTGCCAAAAGGTGATCGTTATGCAAGTGAACCCAGAGCACTGATTATTGCGCCAACACGAGAGCTGGCGCTGCAGATAGAGAAAGATGCTGTTGCCCTGACTAAACATATGGATATGTCGATTTATTCAGTGCTGGGCGGCATCGACTACCAAAAGCAAAAAGATTATGTGCGCAATACCGTTATCGATATTTTGGTTGCGACACCAGGGCGTCTGATCGACTTCCTCAACAGCAATGATTTGTATCTGGATCAGATCGACTTTTTGGTTATAGATGAAGCTGACCGTATGCTGGACATGGGCTTCATTCCTGATGTGAAGCGTATCATCAGTAAGTGCCCAAGAGAGGATAATCGTCAGACCTTATTATTTAGCGCGACCTTTAGTGACGATGTTTTGAACTTGGCAAACCGCTGGACGGTTAACCCTGTTTTCATTGAAATTGAAGCTGAGCAGCTGACGACGGATAAAGTCGAGCAGAAGATATTTATGGTGCCTACCGATGAAAAACTGGAAATAATTTGCCGCTATATTGAGGAAAACGATGTTAAGAAGGCCATCATCTTCGGCAACCGTCGGGATGAAACTCGTCGCCTTGAAGCTGAATTGAAATCTAAAGGTGTCAAAGCTGCGCTGTTATCTGGTGAAGTCCCTCAACATAAGCGCATCAGAACGCTTGACCAGTTTAAAAATGGAAAAATAGAAATCCTGGTTGCAACCGACGTGGCTGGACGTGGCATCCATGTAGATGGCGTGAGTCATGTATTCAATTATAACCTTCCTGAAGACGCCGAAGATTATGTCCATAGAATCGGTCGAACAGGGCGTGCGGGTGAAAAAGGAATCTCTATTTCCTTCGCCTGTGAAGACGATGCCTTCCTGCTTCCAGAGATAGAAAAGTACATTGGTATGAAACTTCCATGTGAATATCCTGCACACCTGGTTGGAAAATAAATTAATAAGACGGTTTTGTTTGAAGAATGAAAATTGTTGCTGATGAAAATATCCCCTTACTCACACGTTTTTTTGGTGATTTAGGTGACATTGTTAAGTTGCCCGGGCGGGAGATTAAGGCGGAACATTTGAGTGATGCAGATTTCTTGATAGTACGCTCAGTAACCAAAGTAAACCGTGAGCTTTTAGAAAACAGTTCAGTTAAGTTTGTTGGAACATGCACCATCGGTATTGATCATATTGATACTGATTACCTTGATCAGCAGGGCATTCGCTACTGTAATGCGCCTGGCTGTAATGCTAACTCTGTTGTTGAGTATGTTTTAAGTTGCTTATCAATTCTAACCGAAACTCATTCGCTCGATTTAGGCTCGGTAACAGTCGGTATTGTGGGTTATGGCAATGTTGGTAGCTTACTTGCTGCGCGCTTGGAGAAGCTGGGAATCAAGTTTAAAGCCTGTGACCCGTTTTTGGATGATGATTCACTTGTATCATTTGAAGAAGTGATGCGCTGCGACCTGATATCACTTCATGTGCCCTTAAGTAAAGAAGGTACGCATCCAACCTACCATATGATCGATAAGCAGGTGCTTGAAAGCTTGCAGCCAGAGCAAATTCTGATTAATTCGAGTCGGGGGCCGGTTATCGATAATGATGACCTGAATGACTTCCTAGATCATCAGCCACAGTTTACCGCTATCCTTGACGTGTGGGAGAGAGAGCCTGAGCTTAATGTCGAATTGGCTCGCAAAGTCTTTATTGGTACGCCGCATATTGCCGGCTATAGTTTTGACGGTAAGGTCTTGGGGACTGAAATGGTTTACCGGGCCTTATGCCAGTTTTTAGGTTTACCATCTCGCCACTCTTCTGGGCAATTCTTAGAAGAGCCGCCTTTGTCTAAAATGGCCTTTACTTCAAATGCAGATGTTGATTGGTCTATTCATACTGCAATTCGAGCCTGCTTTGATGTGCGTCATGACCATAGTTTACTGCAAGCCAGCTTACGCTTACCTGATGAAGAGCGATGGCAGGCCTTTGACCGCTTCCGAAAGAACTACCGCTGCCGGCGCGAGTTTTCAGGTGTAAAGATTCAATTGAAGAAAGTTAACTCAGAATTGCTAAGTAAGTTTAAGTCTTTAGGTTTTAATGTTAAGTCCTAAAATTGATACCTTAATAATGATAATAAGAGGTTAAGTGTGGCTGAGAAGCTTGATGATTCCCAAGATAGGCCAGTTGCGTCTTTTGCGAACTTAGGTTTATCAATTGGGGCGGCCGTCACTTTAGAAACAATTTCTCCTGCACGTAAGTATCAGGTAAACCTAATTGGTTTTGTTGAAAATCGTAGCATATTAATTTCTTCTCCCTTGAGAGAAGGTAAAGAAGTGCTTCTGGACAAAGACAGTACAGTGGCCGTTCGGCTTTTGGTGGGTAAGCAAGTCTGTGCTTTTGAAACTCGTGTCGCCTATCGTTCAATTCAGCCTTATAGCTATTATCACTTGGTTTATCCTGAAGAAATTACCGCGCTCCAGATTCGTAACTCTGAACGTGTCACGACAAATATTGAGGCTGAAATAGATAGCGACTTCGATATTTTTGGTGAATGGCCTAAACCTGCTTATATTGATAACTTAAGCAAAACTGGTGCAAGAATGTCTTCTCCCCAGTCATTGGGTGAAAAGGGGCATGAGCTTTTGGTGTCTTTTGAGCTGAGTGCGAGCGGTGTGACTAAGAGAATTTGCCTTCCGAGTATTATCCGCAATATAGAGCTAAATACCGATGAAGAAGTTGGTGAGGAAGGTCGCTATATTGTCGGTATTCAGTTTGTGAACCTGACTGATGAGTATGTGTTAACACTTTCCAGCTACATTTACGAAAATGAACGAAGATAAGGCAATGAGCCAAGCAAGTTTTACTTTTGGTTTGGTGCTTAACCCTCTAGCTGGAATGGGTGGGCCGGCTGCGCTTAAAGGTAGTGATGCAGCATCTACCACAGAAATAGCGATTTCCAGAGGCGTAGAGGCCAAGGCGGCCGATAGGCTAAGAGCGGTTTTAGTCGGTCTGAAAGATTTAGTTTTGCAGGGTAGATTGGCTTCAGTATCATTTTTGTGTGCAGGTGGACAGATGGGCGGAGATATCTGTTCAGAGTTTGCAGATGTCTTTGATATCGAGGTTTTGTTCCAGCCTCCTGAATTAACTCGAGCTGACGATACGCGTGCAGCCGCAGCCGAGATTATGAAACGCTCAATAGATATCCTGTTGTTTGTCGGCGGTGATGGTACTGCGCGTGATATCTACACGGTGATTGGTGATCAGCAGTGCGCTTTAGGGATTCCGGCAGGTGTAAAGATGCATTCTGGCGTATTTGCGGTAACACCTAAGGCGGTGGTTTCGGTGGTAGAAAGTATGGCGAGTCATCGTTTAGTGTCAGCCCGTATGGCAGACGTGAGAGATATTGATGAGGATGCTTTTGCCAAGGGGCTGGTTAAGACTCAGCATTTTGGTGAAATGCTGATACCGGACGATCAGCTTCTGGTTCAGTCGGTTAAATGTTCGGGCATGCTGGATGATGAGTTGATGCTTGAAGAGCTTTGCTCATTTATGAGTGAAGAATTAGAAGATGATACTTTGTATGTCCTCGGCTCAGGCGGCACCTTACAGCACTTGAAGGAAATGATCGGTTTGGAGCAGCCAACATTGCTGGGTGTTGATGTGTGTTTCTTTGATGGTGTAAATGTCACGCTTATCGCGAATGACGTTCATGAGGCTCAGCTATTTGAATTGCTGCAACAATATCCCAGGGTAAAGGTGATTCTCTCTGTTATAGGTGGGCAGGGGATTGTTTTAGGGCGTGGTAATCAACAAATTAGTCCACGAGTTCTTCGGCAGGCCGGTCTCGGTAACCTTCAGTTTATTTCGACTCAAGAAAAAATTAGAGCCCTTAATGGTCGGGCTTTGCATGTTGATAGCGGTTGTGACGAACTTGATAAGCAGTTATCTGGCTTTCATAAAATAATATGTGGCTATGATGATGCACTTATGTACGAGATTAGTTATTTGTCTTAAAAATATAAAAGGAATTAGGTGCACGACCCTGATGTTATTACCCCTCAGTGCCAGCTTCAGGCGGGGCTTTTGACAGCGCTAGATCGTTGTGTGCGGAAAGGGTTGTGGTCTGTTAGTTATCAGAGTATTTGTGAATCAGATGTTGCATGGCTATCGCGAGCTGGCTTGAGGTGCCATGCTTCATAATATGATTGAGTGTATCGATATTCGGCAAGCCCTTCAGGCCTTCAATGATTGGATGAATTTGCTCAGTTAAGACATTAATTTGCTGGTCGTGGCAGATGCTGGACATCAGCTTAAGACCCTTTGAAGTTAGGGTCGCCTGATCAATAGCTTCTTGCTTAAGAGTGCTTTCAAACTTAATGAAGCGCTCTTGCTCGAGCCAAAGCATAGCGCCAAAACAACTTTGAAAACGATCGCTATGTAAACCGTACTCATCAGCTTGGTCTGGGCCTGAGATATCCTCGACGAAGACGTTGCTCTTCATCGGGAAACTCATATACAGTTGCTTCAGAATTTTGGTGCAATCGAGAAAAAACTCTTCAATATGGATGCTGAACATTTAAATGGCTGACCCTAGTTCTCTTCAGGTAATTGTTCGTAAGTTTTTAGGAACAATTCAAAACGCTGAATTGCATCTTCCAGAACGTCTACCCGTGGAAGGAATACGAATCGGAAGTGCTGAGTATCACTGAGGTTAAAGCCTGTTCCGTGAACGATAAGAATACGCTGCTGTTTGAGCAAGTCCAAGACCAATTTTTCGTCGTTTACGATCGGGTAAATCTCAGGGTCTAGTTTAACAAAGAGGTAAAGCGCGCCATCAGGCTTGACGCATGAAACGCCCTTAATATCATTGAGCATTTTCCAGGCAAGCTCACGCTGCTCCCATAAGCGTCCGCCCGGAACGATTAGGTCATTGATACTTTGATAACCGCCCAAAGCGGTTTGAATCGCGTATTGAGCGGGTACATTACAGCAAAGTCGCATTGACGCGAGCATATCGATGCCGTCGATGAAATCTTCAGCATAATGCTTAGGACCGGTAATCATCATCCAGCCAGACCGGTAACCGGCTGCACGATGGGTCTTAGATAGGCCATTGTAGGTCAATGTAAGGACATCTGAAGA
This sequence comes from Oleiphilus sp. HI0128, assembly GCF_001635365.1. Taxonomy (NCBI): domain Bacteria; kingdom Pseudomonadati; phylum Pseudomonadota; class Gammaproteobacteria; order Oceanospirillales; family Oleiphilaceae; genus Oleiphilus; species Oleiphilus sp. HI0128. The sequence goes on from NZ_LWGG01000766.1 coordinate 8,114, forward strand.
CAGCGACGCAAGGGGTGTGTGAGTTGCGCCGTCATATAGAATTTTGTCGTAGATCTCGTCAGCTAATAGCATCAGCTTAAACTCTCGAGCAAGGTCGACCAACTCTTTCAGTAAGCTTTCAGGGTAAACCGAGCCGGTCGGGTTGTTCGGGTTAATGACGACAATTGCTTTGGTATTGTCGTTAATTTTACTGCGAATGTCCTCGACGCTTGGGTACCAGCTAGACTCCTCATCACATAGATAATGCACAGGCTTACCGCCACTTAGCGTTACAGCAGCCGTCCATAGAGGGTAGTCAGGTGAGGGGATTAACACTTCATCGCCGTCATTTAGCAGAGCCTGCATAGACATAACAATGAGCTCACTTGCGCCGTTGCCTAAATAGATATCTTCTATGTCAACATTGAGAATGTTTTTTGACTGATAATGCTGCATAACGGCTTTACGTGCAGAGTATAAGCCCTTTGAATCACTATAGCCTTGAGCGTTAGGCAAGTTACGAATGACGTCGGTTTGTATTTCTTCAGGTACGTCGAACTCAAAGGGCGCAGGGTTGCCAATGTTAAGCTTTAGGATTCGATGGCCTTCTTCTTCTAAACGCTTGGCTTCTCGCGCGACTTCCCCTCGAATGTCGTAACACACATTATCAAGTTTGGAAGATTTTTTGATGATTTTCATGACGCAAGAATCCATTAAATTAAGAAATTAAATAAGGCTATCTTTTTACTATAGATCCTATTCTAATAAA
>NZ_LWGG01000767.1:0-837 GCF_001635365.1 Oleiphilus sp. HI0128
GCCTCGATAGCGCCAGGGATATCACCTTGTCGCTTTTTAATGTCACCCTCTATTTCAAGGTAGCTCGCTTTAAACGCCTCTTCACTTGGCTTAAGCAAGGCCAAAGCATCGTCATGCTTTTCTTGCGCAGATAAAATACGAGCTAAACGAGCGGTGACAATATGTTGAAGACGAACATCTTCTGTTTTTGATAAAACCCAATTTAGCTGCTCTGCTGCACCTTCGTAGTTTTTGTCTTCTACCAGGTCTTTTGCCATAAACATCGCAGCATACAAAGCGTATTCAGTGCCCTCAAACTCATCTTTCAGTTGCTCTGCCAAGTAGCTGACTGTTTCCGCTTCGTCTTCACTATCAAAATCGTTTTGCGTAGCGACTGTTACCAATTGTTGATACTGCAAAGACGCTGCTGTTTTTTCCTGAATCACATTGTTCTGGTAAGCCTTCCAGCCAAACACAATAACCAGCGCTGCACCAATACCCATCAATAGTGAATTACCGTTATCGCTCCACCACTTTTTCAATGCCGCCAGTTGTTCATCTTCTGTTGAAAGGTTGTCCACGTCTTGCTCCTGTCTACCTTGTTTTTGTCTTGGCACCCTTACAGGGCACCTTCGTTATCATTGTATTGCGCTGCATTATAACCGACTCGGTCGAGTTCGCAGCATTAAAAACAGCTAGTGTTGCTTACTTTTTGGCAATACAGCCAAATTCCCGGCAACTCCCAAGCTTTAACTAAATGCAGAATTCACTTCTGTTAAGAGCTCTGCAAAACTAACCAGCTTTTGCCCACCCTCACCTTTTAGTCGTTTGACTACCAACGTATCATTTTCCAGCTCC
>NZ_LWGG01000768.1:0-1915 GCF_001635365.1 Oleiphilus sp. HI0128
TTAGGGTAGCGGGAGAAGGGCCAAATGTTTCGCAAGCTATCTTTAAAATAATGACCAAGAAAAAAGCTGATGCCGTCTCCCAATATGGCACCGAGAAAGCCCGATAATAAAAGCCACTCAATAGGTAGATTAATGTGACCTGCCAAGGCTGACACAAGAAAGAGCAGCAATACGCCGGGTACGATTACTCCTGCAAGCGCCAGAGACTCAATAAATGCAATAAGTAAAACAGCCACGAAAACCCAGTTTGGGTTTAGTTCAAGCCATGCAATAAGGGGTTGGAAATCAGATTCTGTCATTGTGCCGGGTGTAAGTGCGAATAGTATTGAAAGATGTGCCGGGGTAAACAGACTTAGCCTCGTTGGGTCACTTTACACACTAATGACAAGCGAGACAAATTGTCAGAAGTCTTGAGCTTTCGCCAATAGAGGGGAGAAAGCTGTAAACAACGAACTTGTCTGTTTAGTGACTATGCAGGCAGACGCGGTTATGGCCGTTTTTTTGTGCTTCGATCAAACCAATCTGAGCGTTCTCAATTAATTTCTTTGCTTCGCCATCTCGATCGCCTGAGCAGTCATCAGGTATATAGGTTGTGCAGCCCAGGCTAACCGTAATTGCATCAACCACTGGCCAGTTGCATTCCTCTATGGTGCGTCGAATTCTTTCCGCAATAACTAAAACGCCCTCTGAAGGTGTGCAAGGTAAGAGGAGGTAAGAGGTCTGCTTTCCATCAAAGTAGTCGCTATCTCCTGCGCGAATCATTGCTTTAAGTGTCTCTGCAAATCGAGCAAGAAGGTCGTTTGTATTTGGGAGACCGTGCATGTCTTGAATTTGAGGGAAGTAATCGACTTCAAGGGAAACCAGAGAAAGGGGTTTGCCTGTTCGGTCAGCTCGGCACATTTCTTTTTTAAGGGTATCTCTCAAATGGCGGTAGTTATAAGCTTTAGTTAGTGGGTCATGTATCTCAAGTTCTACCAGTGTGCGACTGCGTTTCTGATGAAGCTGAGCATAAGTACTTGTTAGCCCCATAAATAATGCAAAGCTGGTTGCAAACTCTAGTGCTGAGATGATGCTGCTGGCAAATAGCAGTAGCAGTGAGTAACACACACCCATCACCACGTTGAATATGCTTGCTTGGCGATAGGGAAGGCATAGATAACAAAGAAGACCAATCGGAAATATCCAGTGCTTAAGCTCCTCAGGGTGTTCGCCTGCATTGGCGAAAATGCTGAGAACAGATATAACACCTACAGCGAGACAGGCTTGCTTGAGGTATTTGGCTTCGGGGGAGAACTTGGCGTAGAGGCTTGTGCTTAAATAAACGATGCTTAGAAGTGTTGCAACGTAAACGAGCTCATAGAGACCGTAGCGATAATTTTGTATACCAAGCACAACCATAGCAATTGCGCCAAGCAGAAATAATGTGGCAGTAAGACGGGTTTGAAGCTGGATTTCAGAGAACATTATTGTGCTCCTTCTGCATTGGCTGGCGTTGCGTCTTGGGGCAGCTCATCGATGTCTCGATAGATGTGTGTTCTATTAATACTGGTAGCTTGTGTTTCTGATAAGGCATGGCTTGCCCGGCCTGTTATGGAGGTACTGTCATCGCCGATATTTAAGCAGGACACGCCAGCACTAACGGTAATACTTTCTCCATGAATCTCAATTTCTTTGCGGACTTTAAGTCGCAGGCTGTCTGCTATCTTGACTGCTTGAATCGAGCTGGTATGAGGTAAGACGATAAGAAACTCATGATGTTCCCAAAGGTAGTAACTGTCGAACAAGCGAAGGTTGTTATGGAGCAACTTGCCAATGGCAATCGTGACAGCATCTTGTTCTTTAGGGTTTAGTTTGGAAAGACATATTTTGTCAATTGCCAACGCGGCTGTAGACAATTCACTGCCTTCACGTTCAC